>NZ_DAHVSH010000141.1:0-7570 GCF_027324685.1 Haloactinopolyspora sp. | reverse complement strand
ATCTCGATGACGTCGAGGTGGTCGTTGTAGGCCCAGCCGACCGGCACGATGCGGGGCTGCCCGGTCGGATCGACGGTGGCCAGCCGCCCCAAGGCCGGGCCACTGCGCAGGTACGCGGCTTCGGCCGACGTGAACGCGCTCATCACGCCTCCCTGTTTCCGGCGCCCGGCGTCGCGCTCCCCGCGGGCGCGGTACGGCGCAACCGCAGCGGCCGGACGAGGTCGGAAGTCACGGTCATGAGGTCTACCCCCTGATACGGTGAAGTTCACAGGATGTGCAGATCTAGGCTTGGCGATAAAGTACACAGGCTGCGAAGTTTGCGCAAGCGTATACACGTCGAGCGCAGTTCGCCGTGAGGAGACGCAGTGGCGGAGATCATCGACCCGCAGAACGCCCGGAGCCGCCGAACCCGTACGGCGCTGCTCGAGGCGACCAGGAAGCTGATCGAGAACGAGGGGTTCGACGCGCTGACGATGGCGACGGTCGCCGAGCGAGCCGGTGTGTCCCGGCGCGCGGCCTACCTGCACTTCTCCTCGCGCGACGAACTGCTCGTCGCGCTCTATCGCCATCTCGGCGAGACCGAGGAACTCGGGACGTCCCTGCAAGCGATCTGGGACTCGCCGGACGCCGTGAGCGCCCTGATCGAATGGGCCCACCACATGGCCCGATCACACCCACGCATCTTGGCGGTCTCGCGCGCGATCGAACGCGCCAGGTTCACCGACGACGGCGCGGCCGAGCTGTGGAACTTCACGATGGGCAACTGGAAGCTGGGCTGCACCCGGTTGATGCAGTGGCTCGCCGACGACGGGGCGCTGAGCCCGGTGTGGACGGTCGAGACCGCCCGGGACATGTTGTGGGGACTGATGTCCTGGGACTTTCTCGAGCGGCTGATCGTCGATCGAGGTTGGACGCACGACGAGTTCGGTGAGCGGTTCGCGGTCTTGATCCATGCGACCTTCGTCGGTGCCGCCTCGTAGGCTCTACGCGTGCCTCGAGACGTCTCCGCCGCCGCGCCTGCTGCCACCCCGGACGCCGCCACCTTGGCCACCGTCGAGCTCGCCTTGCTCGGCATCGAACGGGGTGACGTATCTGTCGAGGTCGAGGCTGCGACGGCCGAGCAGGCCGCCACGCAGGGCCGGTTGATCGTCACCGATCCGGAAGGTGCGCCGGTCGCCGCGCTGCACGTCCAGCAGGTCGACGGAAGCACGGTCCGCGGTGGCCTCGAAGCGGTCGAACGCGACGCCACCGACGACGCCCACGCTCGCCCGCACGCCGAGCTGCGGCGCGGGCCGGACCACATCGCCACCGCAGGTGCTGCCGTCGTCGTCGGGCACGACCCCATCGATCGGCCGACGCTCGACGCCGCGACCGCCGACCCGCATCGCCAGGTGCTGTTCGTCGTCCTCGACGGCCCGCGCGCCGTCCCCGGCCCCGCGACCGCCGACGTCGCGACCTGCGCGCTGACGCTGCGCGACGAGCTTCGAACTGGCGGGCGCGAGGCGGAGGTCGTCGTGCTGCCGGGTGCGCAATTCGGCGACGACCGTGACGACGCGCTGGCTGCCCGTATCGCCGAGGCGTACGGCGCCGATCTCGTCCGACCACCGCGGCGGGCCGACCGCGCCGCATTGCACGCGTGGCTCGACGGCGCCACGGACCCCGAGCCGACCGACTGGCCGGCACCTGCGCTGGCGGCGTGGCGGCGTTGGCGCCCGCGCCCGGCCGAGCGTGGTGTCGTCGTGTTCTTCACCGGGTTGTCCGGATCCGGCAAGTCGACGGTCGCGCGTGCGCTGGTGAACCGGCTCGCCGAGGCAGGGCAGCGGCGGGTCACCTTGTTGGACGGTGACGTCGTACGCCGAAACCTCTCGGCCGGGCTCGGTTTCTCCCGCGCCGACCGCGACCGCAACATCGAGCGGATCGGCTTCGTCGCTGCCGAGATCGCCCGGCACGGCGGCATGGTGGTGTGCGCGCCGATCGCTCCGTTCGCCGCGACCCGCGCCCGGGTGCGGCAGATGGCCGAATCGCATGGTGCAGACTTTCTGCTGATCCACGTGGCCACCCCGCTGGCCGAGTGCGAACGGCGCGATCGCAAGGGTCTCTACGCGCGCGCTCGCGCCGGCGAGATCCCGGATTTCACCGGCATCTCCAGCCCGTACGAAGAACCGGACGACGCCGAGCTGGTCATCGACACGTCCACCACCACGGTCACCGATGCGCGCGACACCGTGCTCGACCTTCTGAGTGCGCGCGGGCTACTCGCCGGACGCGACGGCGCATGAACGCAGTCTCCGAACCACCTCACCACGGCTCCGAGACGCGTGAGCTCCGGCTTCCGCTACCTCGCTGACGGCGTCGTCGGCGAGTAGTCGGGCAACACACCCGACGCCCGGACGACCTACGGGCAAGAGCGCTACCGCCACCCGGGCGACGTCCGGGCAAGACATCAGGCAAGCGTGGCTGACCAGCATGAACGGCATCCGTTCTGCAAGGAGCCGCCATGCCGACCACCACTGTCTCCACCCGAGGCACCTCCGGGCGCACACGTACCGGTGCCCGCCGCCGCGACGGCGGTCTCGTCGGGCGGCTGAACGCGGAATGGGCCCGACTGTGCGCCGACGACGCAACGTCCACCGTGGTCGCATCCTGGTCGGACGACCAGCAGGCGCTGGCCGGCCGCGCCAGTCTCGACGACGTCGAGCGAACCGTCACCGAGGCGGACCGCCTCGACGCCGACCGGATCCTGCTCGCGCTGCTGCGCCTGGCCCAGGACGGCGACGAGCTGGCCGCGCGGACCGTTCTTCAACTCATGCTCGGCAAAGCAGTACGCATCGCCAACACCTACACCGGCCGCGACACCCACGAGAACGTGGAGCACCTCGCCGTCGCCGCACTGTGGTCCACCATCGCCACCTATCCCACGACGCGCCGCCCCACGAAGGTGGCGGCGAACCTCGCGATGGACACGATGCGCGCGGTGAGCGCCGAGCTCGCGTACGCGCGAGCCGAGTCGCCGCTGGAACCGGAGATCTTGGCCGACCGGCTGGCTGATCCGCCGTACCACGCCGGGGCGCCCGCAGATCTCGAACTCATCGAGCTGCTCGCGTGGGCCGTCGACCACGGGGCCGTGACTCCGGCCGACGCCACGTTGATCGTCGACGTCTACGCTCCTGCTGCCGGTGAGCCTGGCGGCGCCGAGGCGGCTACGCGACACGGATTGACGTGGCCCGCCGCCCGGCAACGCTGCAGCCGGGCCGTGCGCCGCATCGCGGCGGCCGTTCGGGCCGACGTCCCAGCCTGACGTCGATTCCGCCTCGGCACGCACTTGCTTTCGACGGCATCGATGCAGGTCTGCGCAGAACGATTGACGGCCCCCCATACCGGAGCTACGTTGGCTGAGAGGGGGATGAGAGGGGCAAATCCCCCATTCCTATACGTCAGCACCCTGCACCGTCATCGGCGTCAGGTCTGCTCCCGCGTCTACCGGGAGGAGGCGAAGCCTTCTGCACCCACGGAATTTCGCCGCATCGCCACGATGCGGTTCAGCCAGAGGGACACGCAGGAAGGATCAAGGCCGTGGCAGGTAACCGCGCAGTCATCTACAAGGGCGCCGGACAGGTGGAGGTCGAGACGACCGACTACCCCACGTTCGAGCTCAAGGACGGACCGGGCGTCAACCCGGCCAACGTGGGGAGAAAGTTGCCACACGGGGCGATTCTCAAGACCGTCGCGACCAACATCTGTGGCAGTGACCAGCACATGGTCCGGGGACGCACCACGGCTCCCGAAGGACTCGCCCTCGGTCACGAGATCACCGGCGAGGTGGTCGAAACCGGCCGTGACGTCGAGTACATCAAGGTAGGCGACCTCGTCTCGGTACCGTTCAACATCTCGTGCGGGCGATGCCGCAATTGCAAGGCCAGGAAGACCGAAATTTGCCTGAACGTCAATCCGGACCGTCCCGGGTCGGCCTACGGCTACGTCGACATGGGCGGTTGGGTCGGTGGGCAGGCGGAGTACGTCATGGTGCCGTACGCCGACTGGAACCTGTTGAAGTTCCCCGACCGTGACCAGGCGATGGCGAAGATCAAAGACCTCGCCATGCTCTCGGACATCTTCCCGACCGGATTCCACGGGGCGTACTCGGCTGGCGTGGGCCCGGGCTCGACGGTCTACATCGCCGGCGCCGGGCCGGTCGGCCTGGCCGCGGCGACGGCGTCGTTCCTCCTGGGTGCGGCGGTGGTGATCGTCGCCGACCTGCAAGAGGAACGACTGGCGCAGGCACGCAGCTTCGGCTGCGAGACGATCGACGTCTCGAAGGGCAACCCGAAGGACCAGATCGAGCAGATCCTCGGCGTGCCCGAGGTCGACGCGGCCGTCGATGCGGTCGGCTTCGAGGCTCGTGGCCATGGCGAGGAAGCGCAGGTCGAGCGCCCGGCGACAGTGCTCAACACGGCCATGGACGTCACCATGGCCGGCGGTGCGGTCGGTATCCCCGGCCTGTATGTGACCGGCGATCCGGGCGCCGTCGACGATGCCGCCAAAGAAGGTTCGCTGTCGATCCGGCTGGGCTTGGGCTGGTCGAAGTCCCTGGCCTTCACCACCGGACAGTGCCCTGTCATGAAGTACCACCGGCAGCTGATGATGGCGATCTTGCACGACCGGACGCAGATCGCGAAGAACGTCAACGCGACTGTCATCCCGCTGGATCAGGCACCGCAGGGCTACACCGAGTTCGACAAGGGCGCCGCGCGCAAGTACATCCTCGACCCGCACGGCATGATCAGCTGAGTCGGGGCAGTTCCGTCGCGCCACGCCAACGGCCCCACCCGGGTTGTCACCCGAGCGGGGCCGTTGGCCTGCTCAGCTACTCCGCTCACTGCCGCGACGCGATGAGCTTTTCCAGGCCGTCGAACACTGCCGTCAGGCCGAAGTCGCGTGCCTGCTCGATGTCGAAGGTGAAGGTGTCCTCGCTCAACTGCGCCAGCGTGGGATAGCGCCCGGATTCCATCGCGCGCACCAGCAGCGGCTCTTGAGCCGCCCAGAAGTCCTGCTCCGAGACGCCGGTACGCTGCTCGGCGTTCACCGCGCTCAGGTGGGCGCGCGCCGCAGAAGTCACGATGCTCTCGACCGCGACCACGGCCATGACCTTTTCCTGATCCGACAACGGCACGCCATGAAAATGCCGTAGCACCGACTCGAGCGCGGCGATGTTGTTCGGCCCGAGCATCGCCCGGGTCTGGTCGACCAGGGGGTACCACGGGTGGGCGAGACACAACTCCCAAATACCGCGCGCATTGATCTCCAGCGCCTCACGCCAGCCGAGCAGCTCACCGTCGAGCAGATGGTCGCGTGGGCGCACGACGCGGTCGAGCATCACGTCGAGCAGTTCGGCCTTGCCGGGCACATAGCGGTACAGCGACATGGCGCCGACCCCGAGCTCCACCGCGACCCGCCGCATCGAGAGCGCCTCCAGCCCTTCGGCATCGGCCACGCTGATGGCGGCATCGACGATCCGGTCGAGCGTCAGGCTGGGTTTCGGCCCGCGGGTGGGCTTGTCCTGCAACCCCCAGAGCAGTTCGAGACTGCGGCTGATATCTCCGCTTCCGCTGCTGAACTCGGTGTTCATCACGGTTCAGCCTACCGCTGCACGATTTCTGCGTACAGTGTACCCTCTTCTGAGTACACCGTACCCAGTAAGGAGTTCTCATCGTGCCCACGCCCCAGGCCGCGATCCTCGCCGAAGGACTGCAAAAGCGCTACGGAGAGAAACACGCCCTCGACGGATTCGACCTCACGGTGCCACGAGGAACCGTCTACGGCCTGCTCGGACCAAACGGCGCGGGGAAGACGACCGCCGTGCGCATCCTCGCCACCCTGCTGCGCCTGGACGGCGGGCGAGCGCAGGTCGCCGGTTTCGACGTCACGCGCGAGCCGCGCAAGGTCCGCCGCCGCATCGGCCTGACCGGCCAGCACGCCGCCGTCGACGAGATCCTCACCGGCCGGCAGAACCTACGGATGTTCGGCCGGTTGTTTCACCTGGGTTCACGTCAAGCTGTTCGCCGCGCCGACGAGTTGCTCGAGCAGTTCGATCTCACCGAGGCTGCCGACAAGGGCGTGAAGGCCTACAGCGGCGGCATGCGTCGTCGCCTCGACATCGCAGCCAGCATGCTGCTGGCGCCGGTGGTGCTGTTCATGGACGAACCCACCACCGGGCTCGATCCCCGCGGGCGCAACGAGGTGTGGAACGCCGTGCGCTCGTTGGTCGCCGAAGGCACGACGGTCCTGCTCACCACCCAGTACCTCGACGAGGCCGACCAACTAGCCGACCGCATCGCGGTGATCGACTCCGGACGAGTCATCGCCGACGACACCCCCGTCGCCCTGAAGAGCACGGTTGGCGGCGACCGGATCGAGGTCGTCGTCCAAGACGTCGCCGACCTGCCCACCGCCCACGAAGCCGTCCGGCGGGTAGCCAGCGCCGAACCGGACAGCGACGACGACGCACGGCGAGTCCATGCCCCGGTACGCGACCGGGTCGCCGCGCTGACCGACGTGGCGCGCACGCTGCAGGACCGCGGCGTCGACGTCGAGGACCTCGGCCTGCGCCGCCCCACGCTCGACGACGTGTTCCTCCTGCTCACCGGGGGTCGCACCGGCTCGAGCCCCGCAGCTGAGCCCTCCGCCGAGTCCGCCACCACCAAGGAAGGCACCCCCGCATGAGCACCACGTCTCACCCCACCCGCTCCGCGCAACTGCCCGACCTCGACGGTCCGGACCGGCCGATCTACTGGGCCTTCGCCGACTGTTGGACCATCGTCCGGCGCGGGCTCACCCACCTGATTCGCCAGCCGAGCAACATCGCCTGGCAACTGGGCTTCCCCATCGTCTCGGTATTGCTGTTCGGCTACGTCTTCGGCAGCGCGATGGCCGTGCCCGGCGGCGGCGACTACCGCGAATTCCTCATGCCCGGCCTGTTCGGCATGACGATGGCCTTCGGGTTCATGAACACCGCCTATGTCGTCGTACTGGAAGGCACCAAGGGAGTCACCGACCGGTTCCGCTCGATGCCGATGGCGTCGTCGGCCGTGGTAACCGGCCGTGGGGTCAGCGACATCATCACCGCTGCCGTCGACCTGGCCGTGCTGGCGCTGACCGCCCTGGTGGTCGGCTGGCGCTCCGACGGCGGAGCGCTCGCCACGTTCGCGGCGTTCGGGCTGTTCCTGCTCCTGCGCTTCGCCCTGATCTGGATCGGGGTACTGCTCGGGCTGATGGTGCCGAACGAGGAGGCCGCCGGAAACCTGTTCGCGGTGGCCTTCCCGTTCGCCATGATCTCCAGCGCGTTCGTCGCCCCGTCGCTGATGCCGGACTGGCTGGGCACCCTGGCCGCATGGAACCCGGTGTCATCGACCGTCACCGCCGCACGCGAGCTGTTCGGCAACCCGGCCGCCGTCGGTGACAGCTGGATCGAACAGAACGCCATGCTCATGGCGGTGGTGTGGCCGCTGATCATCACCGCCGTGTTCCTGCCGCTGGCGGTCCGGCGGTTTCAGCGGCTGAGCCGCTGACCGAC
>NZ_DAHVSH010000143.1:0-1606 GCF_027324685.1 Haloactinopolyspora sp. | reverse complement strand
GACCGCCGTCCCGAGGCCGCGACGTGGCTCATCCCGTCGATGATCGTGGTCGGCGCGGTGACGATGCTGTTGGGTGCCACCGGTACCGGGGTGCTGCTGGGGGTCGGCGCCGTCGGCGCGATCGCCGGTGGGTGGGGTTGGACCGCCCTGTTCTTTCTCACCCTGGTCCGCGCCGACCCCACGCGGCCGGGGGCGATGGCCGGCGTGGGTCTGTCCGGCCTGGCCGTCGGCAACGCGCTGGGCCCGATCGTGTTCGGCTTCGTCGCCTCCTCGGTGTCGTACTCCGGGGCATGGCTGACCGCCGCGGTGGCAGCCGGGGTCGCCGCAGCACTGATGTACAGCGGCACCCGCCGGCTGGCCGCCACCGAGCAGAGTGTGTGATCTCTGCTCCACATGAGGTGAGATCATGCCTGTCACGCAGATTGATATCGACGACGACGCCCTCACCGAAGCCATGCGGATTTCGGGTGCCCGAACCAAGAAGGACACGGTCAACCTGGCGCTGCGCGATTATGTAGCCAATCATCGACGTATCGAGGCGCTCGAACGTTACGCGTCGCTGTCGGCTGGATGGGACTACGAAGGGTGGCAGCACCAGAGGCAAGCTGAGCAGGTACCGGCGGAGTGATTCGGTACCTCATCAACTCGTCGGCACTATGGCGCATTCTCAGGAGCGAAGACACGCGGTCCGCGTGGTCTGCGGCGATCAGGTCCGGTGCCGTCGGCTCGTGTGATCCGCAGCGTGTCGAGTTCCGGCGGTCGGCTCGAAATCTCGACGAGTACGAACAAATGTCCGCAATGTTCGACGAGCTCTATCCCGACGTGGCCGTGCCGAAAAGCGCATGGCGATGGATCGAGTCGGCCCAATATCGATTGCTACGTGAGGGCGCACACCGCTCGATGTCCGCGGTGGACCTACTCATCTGTGCGACCGCTGTGCATCATGGTCTGTCCGTCGTGCATGATGATCACGACTACACGGCAGCGGCGCGACTTCTCGAGGATGTCCGCGAGCGTCATGTCGGCGATATCCGGCAGGTGTGAACTCACCCGCGGACGCGCACGCTCACGACGAGTTGCGCATCGCCCGGGTACCGACGACGAGGCCCACGGCGGCCACGACCACCGCAGCTGTGAAGCCGGCCGTCACCGTGTCGGCAGCGTAGTCTCCGCTGAACAGGGCACGTTCGGCGTCCACCACGTAGCTCAACGGGTTGAACTGCGCCATCGTGCGCAGCCAGCCTGGGCCGTCGTCGACCGGCAGCAGGATCCCGGCCAGCAGGAGCAGCGGGAACAACACCGTCTGCTGCACGGTCCAGAACAGCCACTCCGTGTTCTTCGACGCCAAGGCCAAGGTGTACGACAGCGCGCCCAGTCCGACGGCCATGATCGCCAGCATCAGCAGCCCCAGGGTTGCGCCGCCGAGGTGCACATCGAAACCGAACGGCACACACGCGCCGACGATGATCGCGGTCTGGATCACCAGCGGCACCGCCTCCTTCAGCGCGCGTCCGATGATGAGCGCCGGGCGACTCAACGGGGTCACGAGCATCCGTTCGTGCGCGCCGGTCTGAATCTCGAACAGCAGATTCGACCCGGTGAACGA
>NZ_DAHVSH010000128.1:0-55133 GCF_027324685.1 Haloactinopolyspora sp. | reverse complement strand
CGTCGACCTCGGTCCCGTCGACCTCGGTCCCGTCGACCTCGGTCCCGTCGACCTCGGTCCCGTCGACCTCGGTCCCGTCGACCTCAGTGCCGTCGACCTCGGTCTCCTCGCCCTCGTCGGCCAGCGTGTTCGGGCCGACGTGCGACTCAGCGAGCGTGACGGACACGCCGTCTTCGACCTCGGGGAGCACGGTCACCTTCGTGGCGGCCACGCTGTACTCCTCGGACACGGCGGCAGCAGGCACTGCGGCGCCGGACTCGGCCTGGTCAGGCTGCACGTTGACCTTGATCGACAGCAGCGACGACAGCGCCTCGCCCAGGCCGTCGGTGAGGTCCTTGACACCCAGCTTGTCGAGCAGGTCGCCCAGACCGCCGCCCAGCTGGTCGCCGAGCAGACCGGTCAGGATGCCACCCAGCACGTCGAACAGCTCGGGCCCGATGAGCTCGGTGTTCGGCGGCAGGCTGTTCAGGTCCTCGAACACCTCGTCGAGGTTGATCCTGATGGTGCCGTTCTTCAGGTCGACGTCGATCCCGTTGGCCTCCGCCTTGGTCATCGCCGCCTGCTGCGACGGCGTCAACCCCTGCGCTCCGAGGCCTCCACCAAGGCCCTCGAGCAGCGGGACGGTGAGGATGAGCTCGCCGCCGGCGATCTCGTAGTCCCGCTCCACCGCGAAGTCGTCCGTGCCGTCCGGCGTCAGGTGCGCTTCGGACGAGACCGCACCCAAGCGCAGGTCGACGTCGGCGATGAGATCGGTGAGCTCGTCACCGATCAGGTCGGACAGGTGGAACGTGGCGTCGCCGGGGAAACCTTCTTCGACGCCAGTGCCGATGCCGCCGTTGTCGGCGACCGCTCCGGTCGCGGCGTGCGACGAAGCGCCCTCTTCGGCGGTCGCCCACTGGTTGACCGCACCCAGCTCGACGATGTCGCTCAGGGGGAGCTGGACCCCTCCGGGGATGTCGAGGTTGATCGAGTCGAGCACCGTGACGTCGACCGGGTTGGCCTCGGTCACCGGCTCCGGGTCACCGAGGTTCTCCACGTCGACACCGGCGAGTTCGGCGATCTCGTCGAGATCGGTGCCGAAGATCTCGCCGTCGAGGAACCGCGCTCCAGAGCGCGATTCATCGCCGTCGGCCGCCGCGGCAGGCGACACCATGCCACCCAACGCGACTACCGGGGCGAAGCCGGCCACGAGCAGCGTACGCGCAGCTCGGCGCCGACCAATAAAAGGTGTTGCAGGCATGCCTTCTCCTCTTGGCATTTGGCGGGCTCCTCCGTGGCCCTCAGATATGCCCTGGCCCACGGAGCGTGATCATGAACTTACAACCGACCAGAAGGTGTGTCTCGTACTTGGCGAATTTGACTTCCACACCACCGACCGCCCATTGGGTGCGCGCGGTGCTTAAACCGTCTAATCGGCCTAATCTCCCGTTTGGGTCGAGCTGGGCGATAGCCGGTCATACCGCCCAAACGGGTGAGAGCGGACATGTCGTCATACTTCGTGACCAACAGACCGGGCGAAACGGACAAATCGATCGGCCATATCGGGCCGCATGCTGCCCAATGGTCTAAACGCTCGGGTAGGTCCATGTGATCGAATCGTTATCTTCGGCTGGCTGTCGTCCCCGCTCACCCCAGACCGCACTTGGCACCTTCGTCGCAGCTCAGAAGTCATGTGGCCGATTCGCGAATCAGCCGTTCGGGGGAGGTTGGTGACGACGGGTTCACCGACCCCGCCCGCGGTGAACCACTCAGTGATGTCCGGCGTCGCGGTGACGGTTCACGGCGTACGCGGCGATCCCACCGGCGAGCACCATGGCCGCCCCCAGGATCAGCAACTGGTTCTGCGCCGCGCCGGTATCCGCCAGAACATCCTGATGACGCTGGTCAGCGCCGTACTCGCCACTACCTACAGTCGATTCGTCGGCCGTAGCAGGAAGGCTCAGCCACATGCCGAAGGCGAGAATCGGCACCAGCGCGAATCCGAGCACCCATACCGGAACTCGCCACCGACGCAAGAACTTCGTGTCTGCCATGCCCGCTCCTCACCCTGGCCCGAAAGTGCCGGTCACACTTCACAAGCAGCGACCACCCGGAACACGCAATGAAGATTCGACGATATCGCCAAACCGACCAGCCGCCAAGGCTTGTCACGTCGGTCGGTGACATTCAGTCAGGAACGTTGACAACTATTACCCGGGTCGTGGTCACCGCCTCAGACATCGGTGCGGTACTTCACGACCTTGGCCGGCACTCCCCCGGCCACCGCGAGATCCGGAATCACGCCTCGAACCACGGCGTGCGCCGCCAGCACACATCCGTGCCCGACCTCGGCGCCGCGCAACACACTGACCTTCGTTCCCAACCAGCAGTCAGGTCCGATGCGTACTGGCGAGGTGACGATGCCCTGGTCCTTGATCGGGATGTCGAGATCGGCGAAGCGATGATCGAAATCCGTCACGTACACGCCGTCGGCCACCAGGGTCGCAGCACCGATCTCGACGTTCAGATAGCACGTCACCGTGTCGTGGCAGCCCAACACCACCTTGTCACCGACGCGAAGCGTTCCCTCATGGGCCATCAGCCGGGTGTGGTCGCCGACGTGGACCCAGCGGCCGAGCACGACGCGCCCGTACCCCGGACGTCCGCGCACGGTCACCCCACGTCCCAGGAACACCATGCCCTCGGTCACGACCTCGGGGTGCAGCAGCCGCAACCGCAGCAGCCGCGCGTACCGAACGAGGTACCACGGGGTCCACGCCCGGTGCCGCAGCACCCAGCCCAGGCTGGCCGGCGTCAGGTAGCGCGCCTGGCGCGGATCGCGCCGCCGTCGGAACCTGCCCCGCACAACAGCCCCAGCCGGTCCCGGGCTACGACGCCGCCGGGCGCAGCCCGGTGATCGAGACGTTGTAGAACAGCTCGTCCGGCACCACGTGGTCGAGCACCCGGTCGACGGCGCACAGCCGCAACCAGCTCTGATAGGCGAAACTCGCCCACCGCCAGCCCAGCCGGTCCGGGTTCAACGCGTGCTCCAGCGTTCGCACCGGCCAGCCGAACCACGCAGCCGTCAGCTCCTCGGTCACCGTCTCGACCTCGCTCAGCCCGGCACGCCGCGCGGTCGCCGCCAGCTCGCCCGGGTCGAACGTGTGCAGGTCGACCACGGCCTCCAGCGCGGCCGCACGCGACGACTCGTCGAGCTCTTCGCGCGGGCGGGCCCAGCGCTTCTCCAACGGCGGCAGATGGGTCACCCGCGTCGCCGCCCACCACGTCGCACGAGACAGCGCCCGCGCGATGCGGTCGCCGTAGCGCGTGGGCTCCCCGCAGATCACCACCCGGCCGCCAGGGCGCAGGACGCGCAGCATCTCGCGGAAGGCGAGTTCGACGTCGGGGATGTGGTGGATGACCGCATGGCCGACGACGATGTCGAACGTGGCGTCGTCGTACGGCAGCTCCTCGGCGTCGGCGACCCGTCCCTCGACCTCGAACCCGAGCTGGCGGGCGTTGCGCTGGGCGGCTTCGACCATGCCGGGCGACAGGTCGGTGACGCAGATCTCGTCGAGGACACCGCCGAGCCGGAGGTTCAGCGAGAAGAAGCCGGTCCCCGCCCCCACCTCGAGCGCCCGCCCGTAGGGCAGGCCGGGCTCGCCGGCCACGGCGGTGAACCGGTCACGCGCGTACGTCACGCACCGCTCGTCGAACGAGATCGACCACTTGTCGTCGTAGGTGTCGGCCTCCCAGTCGTGGTAGAGCACCTGGGCGAGCTTGGTGTCGTGCCACGCCCGTTCGATGTCGTCGTCGCTCACCAGCTCAGCGCCCCTCGAACCGGGCATGACCGGGACCGTTCTCGACGAACGACGTCATCCCGGTGGTGCGATCGGCGGTGGCGAACAGACTGGCGAAGTGCTGCCGCTCGATCGCCAGGCCGGTGTCGAGGTCGACCTCGAGGCCGCGGTCGATGCACTCCTTGGCCGCGCGCAGCGCGTAGGCCGGGCCGTCGGCGAACTTCGCCGCCCAGTCCCGGGCGGCCGGATACACGTCGTCGGGCAGGACGGTGCGGTCGACCAGACCGATGGACAGCGCCTCGTCGGCCGGGACGAACCGTCCGGTGAAGATCAGCTCCTTCGCCCGCGACGGCCCGACCAACCGGGACAGGCGCTGGGTGCCCCCGGCGCCGGGAATGACGCCGAGCAGGATCTCGGGCTGGCCGAGCGTGGCGTTGTCCGCCGCGATGCGTATGTCACAGGCCAGTGCGAGCTCACATCCACCGCCCAAGGCGTACCCGGAGATCGCGGCGACGGTGGGCTTGGGGATGCGGGCCACCGCAGTGAACGCGGCCTGCAACGCTGTCGAGCGGTCGACCATGTCGGTGTAGGACCACTGCGCCATCTCTTTGACGTCGGCGCCCGCCGCGAACACCTTGTCGCCGCCGTAGACCACCACGGCCCGCACGTCGGCACGCTCACTCACCTCGTTCGCCGCAGCGAGCAGGCCGTCTTGCATCTGCGCGTCCAAGGCGTTCATGGGCGGGCGGTCGAGCCTGATCGTCGCGACGCGTTCCTCGACGTCGAGCCGGATATGTGGATGTTCGAACACCTTCGCCCCCATCTCGGATCTGCGACGCTGCCGTCACCTTAGCCGGGTGGCCGGCCACGGTGTCGGTGGAGTAGGACACAATGCCCCGGGTGAGCGAGTCGACTGTTCCCTGGCCCGGGCACTGGACCCCGCTCGGGGCCACCTACGGCGCCGAGTCGACCAATTTCGCGCTGTGGGCGCCGGACGCCGAACGCGTCGAAGTGTGCCTGTTCGACGGCGACGGCGATGGTGAGACCGAGACACGACACACCTTGATCAACCGGACCTTCGACGTGTGGCACGGCCGGGTGCCTGGCGTGCGGCCGGGTACCCGTTACGGCTTCCGCGTCCACGGGCCGTGGGATCCCGCGGCCGGGTTGCGGTTCAACCCGGCCAAACTGCTGGTCGACCCCTACGCTCGCGCCGTCGATGGTGACCTCGTGGCGCACCCGGCCGTGTTCGGCCACCTTCGGCCGTCGCTGGAGGCCGGCGGTGATCCCAGCGTGCGCGACGACCGCGACTCCGCCCCGTACGTCCCCAAGTCCGTGGTCGTCGACGACACCGGGTTCGACTGGGGCGGCGACACCGCGCCTCGCGTGCCGTGGGCCGAGACCGTGCTCTACGAGGCGCACGTGCGCGGATTCACCAAGCGCCATCCCGACATCCCCGACGAACTACGTGGCACGTATGCCGGATTGGCTCACCCCGCCGCCATCGAGCACCTCACCCGGCTCGGCGTCACCACCGTCGAGCTGATGCCGGTGCACCAGTTCGTCAGCGAGCCCGACCTCCAGCACCGCGGCCTGGTCAACTACTGGGGCTACAATTCCCTGGCCTTCTTCGCCCCGCACAACGCCTACGCCGCCACCGGCACCCGAGGTGAGCAGGTATCCGAGTTCAAGTCGATGGTCCGGGCCCTGCACGAGGCCGGCCTCGAAGTCATCATCGACGTCGTCTACAACCACACCGCCGAGCAGGGCGAGGGCGGGCCCACCCTGGCCTATCGCGGCATCGCCAACGACGCCTACTACCACCTCGACCCTGACGACCCGTCGAGCTACGCCGACTACACCGGCACCGGTAACACCTTCCGGGTGGCACACCCTGCCGTACTGGGCCTGGTCATGGACTCGCTGCGGTACTGGGTGGGCGAGATGCACGTCGACGGTTTCCGCTTCGACCTCGCCTCGGCCCTGGCTCGCTCGATGCACGACGTCGACATGCTCGGATCGTTCATGACGGTCATCAATCAGGACCCCATGCTGCGCGAGGCGAAGCTGATCGCCGAGCCGTGGGACGTCGGGCCGGGCGGTTATCAGGTGGGCGAGTTCCCGCACCTGTGGACCGAGTGGAACGACCGCTACCGCAACACCGTGCGCGACTTCTGGCGAGGGATGTCCGGCGGGGTCCACGATCTGGCCTACCGGTTGTCCGGGTCGTCGGACCTGTACGCCGACGACGGCCGCCGGCCGTACTCGTCGATCAATTTCGTCACCGCGCACGACGGCTTCACCATGCGCGACCTGGTCTCCTACGATCACAAGCACAACGAGGCCAACGGTGAAGACAACCGCGACGGCACCGACGACAACCGGTCCTGGAACCATGGCCTGGAAGGTGCCGCCGGTGACGACGACCCGGCCGTCGCCGAGCTGCGCAAGCGGCAGATCCGCAACTTCATGGCCACGTTGTTGCTGTCCACGGGCGTCCCCATGATCACCGCCGGTGACGAGATGTGCCGCACGCAGCACGGCAACAACAATGCCTACTGCCTCGACGACGAGACCACCTGGCTGGACTGGTCGCTGCGGGAGTCCTGCGCCGACCTGTTGGAGTACGTACGCCGGCTGCTGCGCCTGCGCGCCGAGCATCCCGTGGTGCGCCAGCGCCGCTTCTTCGAAGGTGTCCCCCTGGTCGATGGCGGCCGCAAGGACATCGCGTGGTTCGCCCCCTCCGGCGCCGAGATGACCGACGCCGACTGGCACGACGACTCACGCCAGACCTTGGGCATGTTCCTCAACGGTCACGGCATCCGCTCGCGCGGGCCGCACGGCGAGCCGATCGTCGACGACTCGTTCCTGCTCTGGCTGCACGCAGGCGCCGACGACGCCGGCATCACGTTGCCGACCGGCATGTGGCCAAGCGCCTACGAGGTCGTCCTCGACACCGCCGACCGGCACGCCCCCGGCAAGCAGGTCACCCACGGCGAGACCGTCACGATGCTCGGGCGCAGCACCCTGCTCCTGCGCGCGCTCGACTGACGCCGCCCACGTATCAACCTGCCACGAGGTAGGCCGCCTCGATCTCGCGCAGAACGTTCGCCGCGTCGCCCCGGATTCGAGCCGGTGCCACCGGCAGCACGCGCCAGCCCAGAGCGGCGTACGTGGCGCGGCGTTCTTCGGTGCGCTGGGGCGCATCGCCGAACCCGTGCCAGCTACGCGAATCGACCTCGACGACGAGCCGCGCTTCGGGCCAGCACGCGTCCGGCACGATGCCCCGAGCGCCGGGGAGCCGTTGATTCCACCGGGGTTCCGGCAGCACCGTGCTACGGCGGATCAGATCGCGCAGCTCGCATTCCGGCGCCGACCGGCACCCGGCGTCGATGTCGGCCATCGCCTCCCGCATCAGAGCGCCGCCACGACGCGGAGCGGCCCGCACGTGCTCACGCAATGAGGTGAGCGAAACGATCCGGCGCTGAACGACCTCGCACATCAGCGCCCGCGTGTTGCGCAAGGCCATGACTCGATGTGCCCCGCAGTCCGGGCACCCCATCGGGCTGGAACAGGACGGGCGCCACTCCGGTGGCAATCGCTCCGCTCGGACGAGTGTGTCGACCACGGCTCGAGCCGTCGGTGCCATCGGGATGATGCCCGGCCTGGACCACGGCGCCAGCGAGTCGAGGACAACGTCCAATGGCGGGCCGCCCGCCCGCAGGTCGGCCAGTCGTGTGTCGTCGATCCACCATTGCACCGCGGGCGCGCGGTTTGTGCGAACCACGCGGACGAAACCGGCTGATCGGCACCCCGACCCGTGGGTGAGCAGCACGTCCACGTCGTCGCCAGCGGTGGGCCCGTACTTCAACCCGACCATCCAGCACCCCCACGCGCCGGTCACCATCGCGTCGGCACCGGCGTACAACACCGCGGCGCGCAATCGCTGCAGGTCACTGAGGTGCCCAGTGAATGTCGCATACACACCGGTGAGCACCGGCGTCCACGGCCCGCCCGGCCGGATCGCGTGTTTGACGGCGTCAGTGGTCATCCCGGCCGCGAGAGCCTGCTTCCGCGTGATCATTCCGTCTTGCACTCGCGCCAGCCGGCTCGCCCGCTCCAAGGCCATCAGCCGATCTTCGGCGCCCACCTTCGCGCGCGAAAGGGCGAAACAGGATCTGTGGACAACTCATGGTTGGTTGATTTTGGGCGTCATAGCCCCCAAAACCAACCAACCATCACTCGGGTTGGGCAGCTATTCGGGTAGGGCGGCCAGGCCCATCTCCGCTTGGGCGCTGAGGAGCTCATGCCGGGGAACGACGCGGACGGTGTAGCCGAACGCGCCGGCGCGGTCCAGCTCGACGGTGCCGTCGAAGTGCATGCCGTCGGGGCCGGGTTCGCCCGGGGTCATCCGGGTGACGTGGGGTTCGCGCAGCACGTCGTTCTCGTCCACAGGCCCGTGCACGATCTGGACGTCCACGTCGTCCGGGGTCAACTCGCCCAGGGACACGAAGGCCCGCAGTCGCAGCGTCTGCCCCCGCTCGACGGTGTCGGCGGTGGTGCTCTCGACGTGCCGGACGGCCACGCCGGGCCACGCCTGCTGGACGCGGCGTTTCCACTCGGCCAGGCTCATCGCGCCGGCGAAGTCGGCGTTGAGCCGGCGCCCGGACGACGCCGCGGGCTTGTACAGATTCTCGACGTACTCACGCACCATGCGGGTGGCCTGAACTTTCGGCCCCAGCATGGTCAGGGTGTGGCGCAGCAGGTCCACCCAGCCACGCGGGATGCCCTCGCCGTCGACGTCGTAGTAGCGCGGCGTGACCTCGTTCTCGATCAGGTCGTACAGCGCCGCCGCTTCGAGGTCGTCACGGTGGTCCGGGTCGGCGATGCCCTCGGCCGACGGGATCTCCCACCCGTTGGACCCGTCGAACCACTCGTCCCACCAACCGTCGCGGATGGAGAGGTTGAGCGCGCCGTTGAGCGCCGCTTTCATGCCCGAGGTCCCGCACGCCTCGTAGGGGCGCAGCGGGTTGTTGAGCCATACGTCGCAGCCCGGGTAGAGGGTGCGCGCCATGGCGATGCCGTAGTCGGGCAGGAACACGATCCGGTGGCGCACTTCCGGGTCGTCGGTGAACTCGACCATCTGCTGGATCAGTCGCTTACCGCCGTCGTCGGCCGGGTGCGCCTTGCCGGCGATGACGATCTGCACCGGACGCTCGGGGTCGAGCAGCAGGGATTTCAGCCGGTCGCGGTCGCGCAGCATCAGAGTGAGCCGCTTGTACGACGGCACGCGGCGCGCGAAGCCGATGGTCAGCACGTCGGGATCGAGGGCGTCGTCGATCCAGCCGAGCTCGGCGTCACCGGCGCCCCGCGTGCGCCACGAAGCGCGTAGCCGCTCCCGCGCCTCGGTGACCAGCCGCTCGCGCAACAGCCGCTTCACCGCCCAGATGTCGGCGTCGGTCACCGTCGTCGCCGAGGCGTGCCACCCGCCGTAGGAGATGGCACGCTCCTCCAGCTCGAACACCTCCGGCGCCACCCACGTGGGCGCGTGCACGCCGTTGGTGACGGATCCGATGGGTAGTTCGTGTTCGTCGAACGACGGCCACAGCCCGGCGAACATCGTCCGGCTGACGTCACCGTGCAACGTGCTGACGCCGTTGGAGCGTTGCGCCAAGCGCAGCCCCATGACCGCCATGTTGAACACGTGCGGATCGCCGCCCTCGTAGTCTTCGGCGCCCAGCGCCAGCACCTGGTCCACCGGGAGACTCGAGCCGGCGGCATCGGCACCGAAGTACTCCTCGAGCAGCTCGCGCGGGAACCGGTCGATACCGGCCGGCACCGGCGTATGGGTCGTGAACACCGTCCCCGCGCGGGTGCACTCCAGCGCAGCTTCGAAGCTCAGGCCATGGTCGTCGACGAACTCTCTGATGCGTTCGAGACCCAGGAAGCCCGCGTGACCCTCGTTGGTGTGGAACACCTCCGGCGCCGGGGTGCCGGTGATGCGGCAGTAGGCACGGATCGCGCGCACGCCGCCGATGCCCAGGAGCAGCTCTTGCCGCAGCCGGTGTTCGCCGCTGCCGCCGTACAGCCGGTCGGTGACGTCGCGGACGTCCGGGGCGTTCTCCTCGATGTAGGAGTCCAGCATCAGCAGTGGCACCCGCCCGACCTGCGCGACCCAGACCGCGGCCCCGAGGCTGCGATGGCCGGGCAGCGCGATGTCGATCCGCACGGCCGTGCCGTCGGGTTCGCGCAGCCGGGTCAGCGGCAGGCTGTCGGGATCGACGACGGGGTACCGCTCCTGCTGCCAGCCCTCGCGCGACAGCGACTGGACGAAGTAGCCGTGCCGGTAGAGCAGCCCGACGCCGATGATCGGCACGCCGAGATCGCTGGCGGCTTTGAGGTGGTCGCCGGCCAGGATGCCGAGCCCGCCGGAGTACTGGGGCAGGACGTGGGTCAGGCCGTACTCCGGCGAGAAGTAGGCGATGCCGGCCGGCGCCTCGCCGTCGGCGTCCTGATACCAACGCGGCTCGGCCAGGTACTGCTGCAGGTCCTCGTGAGCAGCCCGGACCCGCCCGAGGAAGGCCTGGTCGCTGGCCAGCTCGGTGAGCCGCTCCGGCGATACCTCGCCCAACAGCCGGACCGGGTCGTGGCCGACGTCGTCCCAGCCGCGCGGGTCGATGCTCGCGAACAGCTCTTGCGTCGGCTGATGCCAGGACCAGCGCAGGTTGGTGATCAGCTCACCGAGCGGTTCCAGCGGCTCGGGAAGCACGGTCCGGACCAGGAGGCGTCGGATGGCTCGCACTCGCTCACGGTATCCGGTCGTGGCCGAGCAGCCGATCCGATGCCGAGACCGGCGTGTGACGCATCTCGCATCACGCTTTCCCACCGTCACCGACCGCCGGGTGACCGCCACCCCAACAGGGACGAAACGCCCAGCGCACACACGTACTGATGCGTTTCAGCAGTGCGGGCGTGACGCCGTTGTCACGCAGTGTGACTCGTGGCGTCGTGCACGGCAGAAAAGATGATCACGAAGGTGGCCGAAGGGGTTGGCCTTACGGCGGTCTCGGATGAATACTGTTCGCCGGGCACACCCCGCCCCGAAAACGTCTGCGTCACCTTCGCTTCCCACATACTTCGCAAATTCAGATGATCTCTCACTTGCCGTATCCGCTGCTGCCTGCGTGCACGATGCGTCAGCGCCCAGCAGCGGCCGATCGTCCACGTCCGTCACGAGAGGCGACTGTGTTCATCGACTCGCCCGCGCCGAGCCCGGCCTCGCCCGGCAGGCGCCTACCATCGAATGGTGTCGGCCATGACTGAAATGCCCGCGGTCCCGGCTCCGGCCCAGCCCGGGTCGATCATTCCTGCGCGCGGCACCGACCCGGAGTGGTTCAAGCGCGCGGTGTTCTACGAGGTGCTGGTCCGCTCGTTCAAGGACTCCGACGGCGACGGCACCGGCGACCTGCGTGGCCTCACCCAGAAGCTCGACTACTTGCACTGGCTGGGTGTCGACTGCGTGTGGCTACCGCCGTTCTTCCCGTCTCCGCAGCGCGACGGCGGCTACGACGTCGCCAACTACAAGGACGTCGCGCCCGAGTTCGGCACGCTCGAGGACTTCTCCACGTTCGTCGACGAAGCGCACCGGCGTGGCATGCGGGTCATGACCGACCTCGTCATGAACCACACCAGCGACATGCATCCGTGGTTCCAGGCTTCCCGCGAAGACCCCGACGGTGAGTTCGGCGACTTCTACGTCTGGGCCGACGACGACACCGGCTACCCGGACGTGCGCATCATCTTCAGCGACACCGAGTCGTCGAACTGGACCTTCGACCCGGTGCGCAAGCAGTACTTCTGGCACCGCTTCTTCAGTCACCAGCCGGACCTGAACTACGAGAACCCGGCGGTGCACGAGGCGATGCTCGACGTCGTGCGGTTCTGGCTCGACCTCGGTGTCGACGGGTTCCGCCTCGACGCGGTGACCTACCTGTACGAGAAGGAGGGCACCAACGGCGAGAGCCTGCCCGAGACCCACGCCTTCTTGAAGAAGGTCCGCAAGGTCATGGACGACGAGTACCCCGACACCGTGCTGCTGTGCGAGGCCAACCAGTGGCCGAGCGAGGTCGTGGAGTACTTCGGTGACCCCGACGTCGGTGGCGACGAGTGCCACATGGCCTTCCACTTCCCGGTGATGCCGCGCATCTTCATGGCGGTGCGCCGGGAGTCGCGCTACCCCATCAGCGAGATCATGGCGCAGACACCGAGCATCCCCTCCGGCTGTCAGTGGGGCATCTTCCTGCGTAACCACGACGAGCTGACCCTCGAGATGGTCACCGACGAGGAACGCGACTACATGTGGTCCGAGTACGCCAAGGACCCGCGGATGAAGGCCAATCTGGGCATCCGCCGGCGGCTGGCGCCCCTGCTCGAGAACGACATGAACCAGATCAAGCTGTTCAACGCGCTGTTGCTGTCGTTGCCGGGTTCACCGGTGCTCTACTACGGCGACGAGATCGGCATGGGCGACAACATCTGGCTGGGCGACCGCGACGCCGTGCGCACGCCGATGCAGTGGACGCCGGATCGCAACTCCGGGTTCTCCACGGCCGACCCGGGTCGGCTGAACCTGCCGGTCATCATGGACGCGGTGTACGGCTACCAGGTCACCAACGTCGAGAGCCAGATGGCGAACAAGTCGTCGTTGCTGCACTGGACCCAGCGGATGATCGAGGTCCGCAAGCAGAATCCGGCCTTCGGCCTGGGCGACTTCATCGACCTGGGCGGTTCCAACCCGACGGTGCTCAGCTACATCCGGTCCTTCGGCGACGACATCGTCCTGTGCGTCAACAACCTGTCGCGCTTCCCCCAGCCGGTGGAGCTCGATCTGCGGCGTTATGAGGGCATGCAGCCCATCGAGTTGCTGGGCAGTGTGCGGTTCCCACCGATCGGTGAGCTGCCGTACCTGCTGACCGTCGGCTCGCACGGGTTCTACTGGTTCCGGCTGGCGCATCTGCCACAGGAGTCGATGCCGTGACGAGCGACGACGATCTCCGTGCAGCAGTGGAGCTGCTGCCCGGCTGGCTGCCCCGGCAGTACTGGTTCGCCGGCGACACGTCCGCCGGCTTGCAGGTCCGGGTGGCTTCGGCCACCCTGCTCGCCGACGGCGACGACTTGCGGTTGTGGCACGTGCTGATCGAGGCCACCCAGCCGACGGGGAGCGACATCTACCAGGTGCCGCTGTCGATTCGCCGGTGGCCGGTCGACCGGCTCGACCACGTCCACGTCGGTCACGTCGATGCCGGGCACGTGTACGACGCGCTGCACGACAAGGACGCCACGGCGATCTTGCTGCGGTGCTTCCACGATCCCGACCGCTACCGGCCCGCCCTGCACTTCCACGTCGGTGACGACGTCGAGCTGCCCGTCGACGAGCCGTCGCTGATGCTCTCCGGCGAGCACCGCAATGCCAACCTCGCCTACGGTGACACGGCATTGCTGAAGGTCTTCCGCCACGTGGTCCCGGGGCTGAATCCGGACGTCGAAATCCACCGAGCGCTGACCGACGCCGGCTGCGATCTGGTGGCGCCGCTGTTCGGGTGGATCGACGGGTCCTGGACGGATTCGACCGGGCGCGTCGAAGAGGCCAGCCTGGCGATGGTCCGCGAGTTTCTCACCACCGCCTCCGACGGGTGGGCGCTGGCCACGGCGAGCGTGCGTGACTTGTACGCCGAGGGCGACCTGCACGCCGACGAGGTGGGTGGCGACTTCGCCGCCGAGGCCTACCGGCTCGGCATGGCCACCGCGCGGGTGCACGAGACGATGGCCGAGGTCCTGCCCACCGGCACGCTCGGCGCCGACGGCCTTGCCGGCACCGCCGAGGCCATGAATCAGCGCCTCGACACCGCCCTGGGCGTCGTCCCCGAGCTCGAGCCGTTCGCCGCCGAGCTACGCAAGCACTACGACGTCCTGCGCGAGAACACCGGGCCGGTCGCGGTCCAGCGCATCCATGGCAGTCTGCACCTCGGCCAGGCACTGCGGACCGTGCTGGGCTGGAAGCTCATCGACTTCGAGGGCGATGCGGGTGTCCCGGCCGACGAGCGCCGCGCGCTGTACTCACCGCTGCGCGACATCGCGCACATGATGCGCTCGTTCGACTACGCCGCGCAGCACCTGCTGGTCACCGACCATCCGCCCGAGGACCCCACGCACGACCAGATCGCCTACCGGGCCGGTGAGTGGGCCCAGCGCAACGGCGAAGCCTTCTGCGCCGGTTACGCCGCCGCTTCGCAGACCGACCCACGCGCTGATGCCGATCTGCTGCGCGCCTACGAGACCGATCAGGCCGTCCACGAGGCCATGTACGAGGCGCGCTACCGCCCCAGTTGGCTGCCCATCCCGCTGGCCGCGATCGAGCGACTGGCCGAGTCCACCTGAGCCACGCCTGCACAGGCACTACGCTCGACGGATGATCGATGCGCGCCAGCTGCTGGGCGAGGTCGACCTTCATCTCATCGGTGAAGGCCGGCACGAGCGGCTGTGGGACGTCCTCGGCGCCCATCCGGGCATCGTCGACGGCGCGGCGGGCACGACGTTCACCGTGTGGGCGCCGAAGGCGCGCGACGTCCGGGTGCGCGGCACGTTCAACGGCTGGGACGGCGACGGCCGAGCGTTGACGCCGCTGGGCGGCGGCGTGTGGGGAACGTTCGTCGAGGGCGTCGGTGAGGGTGAGCTGTACAAGTTCATGGTCCACGGCGCCGACGGGGTGTGGCGCGACAAGGCCGACCCGATGGCGTTCCGGACCGAGGTTCCCCCGGCCCAGGCGTCGATCGTGCATCGCTCGTCGTACGAGTGGACCGACGCCGACTGGCTCGAGTACCGCTCGGCCCGGCCGGCGCATGCCGAGCCGATGTCGATCTACGAGGTGCATCTGGGCTCGTGGCGGCGCGGGCTGGGCTATCGCGAGCTCGCGGTGGAGTTGGCCGACTACGTCACGCGGCTGGGGTTCACCCATGTCGAGCTGTTGCCGGTGGCCGAGCACCCGTTCGGCGGCTCCTGGGGGTACCAGGTCACCTCCTACTACGCCCCGACGGCACGGTTCGGCTCGCCGGACGACTTCAAGTTCTTCGTCGACACGCTGCATCGAGCCGGTGTCGGGGTCATCTTGGACTGGGTGCCGGCGCATTTCCCCCGCGACGACTGGGCCCTGGCCCGCTTCGACGGCACGCCGCAGTACGAGCACCCTGATCCGCGCCGCGGCGAGCACCCCGACTGGGGCACCTACGTGTTCGACTACGGCCGTCCGGAGGTGCGCAATTTCCTGGTCGCCAACGCGTTGTTCTGGCTGGACGAGTATCACGTCGACGGGCTGCGCTTCGACGCCGTCGCCTCGATGCTCTACCTCGACTACTCGCGCGACGAAGGCTCCTGGCTGCCGAACGCGCACGGCGGCCGCGAGAACCTCGACGCCATCGCGTTCCTGCAAGAGGCCAACGCGACCGCCTACCGCAGCGTCCCCGGCATCGTCACCATCGCCGAGGAATCCACCTCCTGGCCCGGAGTCACCAAGCCCACCCATCTCGGTGGGCTCGGCTTCGGCCTGAAGTGGAACATGGGCTGGATGCACGACTCACTCACGTACCTGGCGAACGATCCCATCTACCGGCAGTACCACCATCACCAGATGACGTTCTCGATGATGTACGCGTTCAGCGAGAACTTCGTGCTGCCGCTGTCGCACGACGAGGTCGTGCACGGCAAGGGGTCGCTGTGGACCAAGATGCCCGGTGACGCGTGGCGCAAGGCCGCGACCCTGCGCGCGTTCTTCGCGTTCATGTGGGCACACCCGGGCAAGCAACTGCTGTTCATGGGTGGTGAATTCGGCCAGGAACGCGAGTGGGCCGAATCTCGCGAGCTCGACTGGCCGCTGCTCGAACAGCCCGACCGGGCTGGCCTGCAGCACTTGGTCGCCGACCTGAACCGGTCCTACCGCCTGACTCCGGCGTTGTGGCGGCTGGATTCCGATCCTGCGGGATTCGAGTGGATCGACGCCAACGACGCCACCGGCAACGTGTTCTCGTTCCTCCGCCATGACGACACCGGGCAGACCCTGGCCTGCGTCGCCAACTTCTCCGCGCTCCCGCACGAGAACTACCGGCTGGGCCTGCCTTCGACGGGGCCGTGGGCCGAGGTCATCAACACCGACGCCGAGGTATACGGCGGCTCCGGGGTCGGCAACCTCGGCCGAATCGAGGCGACCGCGACGCCGTGGCACGGCCGACCGGCCTCGGCGACGCTGCGGCTACCGCCGCTGGGCGCCCTCTGGCTCCGTCCAGACCCGCCCGGCGCTACTTGACGGTGCCGGCGGTCAGCCCGCTGACGAAATGCTTGGTGGCCAGGGCGAAGGCGATGAACACCGGCAGCACCCCGATGGTGGTTCCGAGCATCACCGCGGAGACGTCCGAGCCGCCGCCCACCGAGGAGTTGAGGTGGTTCAGCGCGAGCGGGAGCGTGAACTTGTCGGAGTCGTTCAGGATGATCAACGGCATCAGGAAGCTGCTCCAGTTCATCATGAACGTCCACACGGCGAGGGCGGCCAGCCCGGGCCGGATGAGCGGGAGCACGATGCGCCAGTAGATCCACAGGTCACCGGCGCCGTCGATCCGCCCGGCGTCGTAGAGATCCACCGGGATGGTCGCGTCGATCACCTGCCGCATCCAGAACACGGCGAAGCCGCTGGCCGCGCTGGTGAGGATCAGCGGCCAGTAGGTGTCGATCCAGCCCAGCCATCGCATCTCCACGAACCACGGAATCAGTCCGGCCGCGGGTGGGATGAAGATCGTGAGCAGGACCGATCCGTACAGGAACCGGTGCCCGGGCGCGTTGCGGAACCGCGAGAACCCGTACCCGGCCAGCGAACTGACCAGCAACACCACCACGGTGTTGAACACCGCCACGTAGACGCTGTTGCCGACGACCCGGAAGATGTCCAGAGCCTGTTGCAGGCGGTCGAAGTTGTCCGCCACGAACGCCCCCGGCACCAACGGCGGCGGGAACTTGAAGACCTCGCTGTTGGACTGCGTGGCCAGGACCGCCATCCAGTAGAGCGGGAAGACGTACACCACGGTGGTCAGCGCGACAGCGATCGTCATGACCACCCGCGGCAGTCGCCGTCCGACGTCATTCATTTCTCACCTCACTCCCTTCAGACCTGACGGCGCAGCGTCCTGATGTTGATGGCGGAGAACACGAGAATCAGCGCGAAGATGACGTACGACGTCGCCGACGCCAGCCCGAACCGGAAGTCCTGGAACGCCGACTGGTAGAGATACGTCCCCAGCACCTGGGCGGAGTTCCCGGTGCCGTACGTGCCGTTGGTGAGCACGTACGGCTCGTCGAACAGCTGGAAGGCGCCCACCGTCGACGAGATCGCGCTGTACAGGATGAACGGGATCATCAACGGCAGCGTGATGCGGAAGAACACCTGCCACTCGCCGGCTCCGTCCACCCGCGCGGCGCTGTAGAGCTCGCGTGGCACCGCCTGCAGCCCGGCCATGAAGATGATCAGGTGCCACCCGGTCCACCGCCACGTGAGCAGCAGGATGATCAACGGCTTGATCCACACCGGTGAGTCGGTCCAGTCGAAGATGACCCGCTCCCCCGAGACGAAGCTCAAGAAGGCGTTCACGATGCCGCTGTGTGAGGAGAACATGACGCTGGCGATGATGCCGGTGACCGCCGGTGCCACCAGCAACGGGAACAGGAAGACGACCCGGAAGAAGCCTCTGCCCACCAGCACGTACTCGCTGATCAGATACGCCAGCCCGAAGGCGACCGTCATGGTGAGCAGGGTGGAGCCCACCCAGATGTAGACGGTGTTCCAGATCGCGGTGCGAAAGACCGGGTCTTCGAACAGGATGGCGTAGTTCTGCAGCCCCACGAATTCCGGGTCGCTCAGCCCGTCCCACTTCACGAAGCTCACGAGCAACGACGCGACGATGGGGAACGCACCGAAGATCGCGAAGAGCAGGAAGAACGGCGACACGCTGGTGTAGAAGGCGCCATTCTGGCGCATCCGGGCCCAGCGAGTCAGGCGCGGCTGGTTGCCAGGCTGCGGCTCGCTGCGCGCCGGCGCCTCGACGATGCTGTGTTGAGTGCTCATCGCCTCAGCCGGCCCGGCCGGCGACCCGCTCCTGCACCGCATCGAGCGCGCTCTGGATGTCGGTGCCCTTGCGCAGGACCTCGTTGACGGCGTCGGTCAGGGTGTCACGGGCGTCGACGTCGTTCTCGTTCGTGATCGGCGGCTTCATCTCCTCCGACACGGCGGCGAACACCTCGTTGACGTTCTGGCCGGCGTAGAAGTCGTCGGGCTGGTTCATCCAGTCCTCCTCCAGCGCCGGCTGCCACGCCGGGTAGAGGTCGATCTCCTGATACATGGGGCGCAGGCTGTCGGTGTCTTGAGTGACGAACTTGATGAACTCCCACGCTGTGGCCTTGTTCTGGCTCGTCTCGAGGATGCCGATGAAGTCACCGCCGCTGTTGAACGCCGACGTGCCGCCGGAGGCCGGCGGGAAGGTCACGCCCCACAGACCTGCGGTGTCCGGGCCGTACAGGTTCTTGACGTTCCCACCGAACCAGTTGCCGATCAGGTATGCGGCCACCGTGCCGTTCTGCACGGTCGCGCCCCACTCCTGGCTCCAGATCTCGAACGGCGAGATGAGTCCGGCGTCGTGCGCCCGCTTGGCATACTCGACCGCCTCGGCCATCTCGGGGGTGTTCAGCTGCGGCTCGCCGGCCTCATTGAAGTACGACAGCCCGCCCTGCCCGATGATCGCCTGGACGATGGCCATCGGTGTGTCGACGAGCCAGCGCTCGTCGGGAATGGCGACCTTCGCGCCTTCGGCCAGGAAGTCGTCCCACGTCTTGAAGGCCTCGTTGACCTGGTCCGGCTCCGTGGGCAGGCCGACCTCTTCGAAGATGTCGCGGCGGTAGAACATGCCCGCCGGTCCGGTGTTCTTGGGCAGGGCGAAGACCTTGCCTTCGTCGTCGAGGACGTAGCCCCAGCCGAAGTCGGCGTACTGATCGGCGAACTGCCCCGCGTCGTAGGGCTCGGCGGCCAGGTCAACGAACCCGGGCTTGCCCTTGAAGTTCGCCACGTTCGTGATCTCGATCATCGCGACGTCGGGACCGGCACCGGCGCTCAGCGAACTGAGCAGCTTGGTGGCGTATTCGTCGCCGGCGAAGATCTCGACGTTCACGGTGGTGCCGGGGTTCTTCTCCTCGAAGATCTTGAACGTCTCTTCGAACAGATCCGCCCACGTCCACACCGTGAGCTCACCGCCGACTTCGCCGTCGGCCCCGGCGTCGGCGGCGGTGTCGTTGCTGCATCCGCCGATCAGGGCCGCAGCGCCCAAGCCGGCGCTCGCCGTCAGGAACCGTCGCCGGCTCAGGGCGTTGTGTGTACCAAACATCGCTGTCACTCCTTTGTGCTGCTCACAGGGCCGTTCTCGGGCTGGCGCAACGCCTTGAGATCCAGGTGCGCCCGGTCCAGAAGCACCCGCATCGCCCGCTCGGCCTGGTCGGGTTGTTGATCTCGCACGGCATCGAGAACGGCGCGGTGACTCGGTACCGGGTCCTCGCCGGGTCCCGCGGTGTGCACGAGCCGGTCTCGTTCGGCCAGACCGGTCTCGATCACCACCTCCATGCGCACGAGCAGTTCGTTGTGGGTAGCCGCCAGCAGCGCCCGGTGAAACGCCAGATCGACGTCGACCTCGACCGCCGGATCGCCACGGGCCGCGGCCATGTCCTCGAGCAGTGCGGCCAGCGCCGCGGCTTCGTCGTCGTGCCGTCGCTGGGCGGCCAGCCGCGCGGCCGCGGGTTCGACCACCTCGCGGACTTCGTGCACCTGATCCAGGAAGGCATCGTCGCTGCGCTCAGCGAACTGCCAGCGGATCACGTCGGCGTCGAGCAGGTACCAGTCCGTGCGGGGGCGCACGTAGGTCCCGCGCTTCTGCCGGGCATCGACCAACCCCTTGGCCGCCAGGACCTTCAGCGCCTCGCGCACCGCGGCCCGGCTGACGCCGAGCTCAGCCTCCAGCGCGGCCACGTCGATGGTCTCGTGCTCGGCCAGCACTCCGGACAGCACGCGCCCGGCGAGCTCGCGCACCGTTTGCCCGTGCACTCCCCTGGGCGAGTAGCCGGCCACGCAGGTCCCCTCTGTGTCGGCGGACGAAGGCTCGATCTCGAAAGTTCTCAGTGACTGTATAACAAGACATTATTTATGACTACATCTTGACGGAGACGCGGTCTTGCGCCAAGGTCTTCGACCAACCACGTCGCTCACCAGGAGGGCAGATGTCCGGGGTTACGCGCCGCACGTTCCTACACGCGGCTGGTGCTGCGTCGCTCGTGTCGTATCAGCTCGCGTCAACCACCCTCGACCACGCCGACGCCACGCCGACCGTACCGGCGGCGGACCGGCGCGAACCGGCTGGTACCGAGATCCGCTCGATCGACGGCACCGGCGTCGTGCTGCAGTACGGCGTGGTCGTACCGGCCTTCGACGGTTGGCGCACCGACGAGCCCACCCGCGATTACCGCAGCTTGGACGGCACCTGGCGGTTCCGGTTCGATCCTGACGACGACGGTGAGCGGGCCGGCTGGCACCGGCTCAGCTTCGACGACTCGTCCTGGGACGAGATCACCGTTCCGTCCGCATGGGACCTGTTGGACACGCCGGGTTTCGGCAGCTACGACGGCACCGACTTCGGCCAGGGCACCGCGTTCGCCGACGGCTACGCCTGGTACCGCACGACCGTCCAGGTGCCCGGCCACTGGTCGCGCCGCCACGTCCGACTGAACTTCCTCGCGGTGAACTACCGGGCGGACGTGTGGGTCAACGGACGCTTCGTCGGCACACACGAGGGCGGGCACACACCGTTCTCGATTCCGCTGCACCGCCCGCTGCGCCCGGGCCCGCGCAACGTGATCGCCGTGCGCGTGCACCGCCGCGCCTCGTACGAGGATTACACCCAGGCCAGCCCGGAGGTCACCGACCCGTACGCGATCCCGTGGAAGCCGGTCGACTACTGGCCCTACGCCGGCATCACCCGCTCGGCGTGGCTCGAAGCATCGCCGCAGGTCCATGTCACCAAAGTGCTGCTCGACGCCCGGGACGGCGAACTGGACGCGCGCGCGGTCGTGGAGAACCACACCGACCGGTCGTTCACCGGACAGGTCGTCTTCGACCCCGGGGCCGGCTCCGGCGGCAGCACCCAGACCGTGCCCGTCACGGTCGCCGCAGGCGGCATCGCCGTCGTGCGCGCACGGATCGACATCCCCGATGCGCCGACGTGGACACCCGCCCGGGCGAGGCTACTGACCTGCACGGCCACCCTGCGCGCTGTGCCCGCACCCGTCGTCGATCAGCTCCGCAGCACCTACGGAGTCCGCACCGTCGAGGTCTCCGGCACACAGCTGCTGGTGAACGGCGCGCCGATGTTCTTGAAGGGCGTCAACTGGCATGAGGAGAGCGCCGAGCACGGCCGGTCCATGACCCACGCGGCCTACGAGCGCGAGCTGCGCCACGTCGTCACGATCGGCGCCAACCTGATCCGCAACTCGGTCTACAACCGCGACCCGTACGTCTACGACTGGGCCGACCGCAACGGCGTGCTCGTCATGGACGACACCGACAACATGTGGGTGAACACCGCACAGGAACGCCTGCAGACCGAGGAGTACGGCCTGTCGCGGGCGATGGCTGCGACCATGGCGTGGAACCAGCACAACCATCCGTCGGTGGTGCTGTGGTGCCTGCAGAACGAGTCGGAGATCGACGGTGCGGACGGCGCGGTGTACCGCGCGTGGCTCGCCGACATGAAGGCGGCCGTCAACGCCGTCGATCTCGCCCGGCGCCCGGTGACGTGGGCGTCGTCGACCACGCACGACCCAGCGTTCGACATCGCCGACGTCATCGGCTTCAACGAGTACTTCGGCTACTTCTACGGCGACAACGCCGACCTCGGCCCGGCCATCGACGACGTCCACGCCCGCTACCCCGACCGCCCGATCGTCATCACCGAGAACGGCACGTGGTCGCTTCCGGGCCAGCACGGCCCCGAAACCGAGGAGGGGACCGAGGAATGGCAGGCGGCCAACTTCAGCGCGCATTGGAGCCAGGTCACCGAACGCGCGGACTACGTGGCCGGCTACGTCTACTGGGTGCTGAAGGACTACAAGCAGCGCTGCGGCTACAACCAGGAGTTCAACGGCATCTCCGCCATGGGCATGCTCGGTTTCGACTCCACGACGCGACGGGTGGTCTACGACCGCTTCCGCGACGCCGAACTGCCCTGACGACCCCCATCGCCCTCACGGAAGGCGTACAACACCGATGATCGCCAAGACCACCACCGTTCGCCTGGGGGCCGCTGTGCTCGCGGTCTCGCTCGCTGCGATCACCATCCCGCTCGGCGCAGCAACGGGCGCATCACAGGCCGTGCCTGAGCACACCATCGTCGTGGACGGGCAGGACACCGGACGCACCTTCGACGGCATCGGGGGCGTCAGCGCCGGCGGGTCGTCCCGGCTGCTCGTGGACTACCCGGAGCCCGAACGCAGCCAGATCCTCGACTATCTCTTCCGGCCGGACTACGGCGCCGCCCTCGACATCCTGAAGGTCGAGATCGGCGGCGACGTCGACTCCACGTCCGGCGCCGAAGCCAGTCACATGCGCACCCCCGACGACGTCGACTGTGACCGCGGCTACGAGTGGTGGCTCATGGCCGAGGCCAAGGCCCGTAATCCCGAGATCGCCTTCTACGGCCTGCCGTGGGGCGCTCCCGGATGGTTCGACGACTACTGGTCGCCTGATCGCGCCGAGTACCTGCTGACCTGGCTGGACTGCGCCGAGCAGAACGGCTTCGACATCGCCTACCTCGGTGCGGCCAACGAGAGCGGGTCCGACCGGGACTTCTACGTCCACCTGCGGGCAGCGCTGGACGAGAACGGGCACGAGGACGTCGAGATCGTCGCCACCGACAATCACGCGCCGCCGGACTACTGGTTCGTCGCTGAGGAGATGCGCACCGATCCGGAGTTCGCCGCGGCCGTCGACATCCTCGGCGAGCACGACGTGTGCGTTTGGCGGACCGAGCAGCGCGAATGTCATGTCAGCGAGGCCGCGCTGGAGTCAGGCAAGCCGCTGTGGGACAGCGAGAACAGCACCCAGGACTACGTCGTGGGCGCCAAGCCCCTCGCCCGGGCGATGAACCGGCACTACATCGACGCTCAGGTGACAGGCAACCTCAACTGGGCCCTGGTGTCGGCGTGGTACGACAACTTCCCGATCGGAGGCACCGGCCTGATGCTCGCCGAGAGGCCGTGGTCGGGCTACTACGAGGTGGGGCCGAGCATCTGGGTCGACGCCCACACGACGCAGTTCACCGATCCCGGCTGGCGCTACCTCGACGGCGCGAGCGGCTACAGCCCGGCCGGGGCCAGCTACGTCGGCCTGCGTGCTCCTGATGGCGACGACTACTCCGTGGTCATCGAGACGCTCGACTCCGACTCCGCCGAGACCCTGCGCTTCGACGTCACCGGCGGCCTGTCCGGCGACGACGTCCATGTGTGGTCGACCGACCTGGAGACGCGGACCACCGACGACGACTTCATCGACGCCGGTGCCATCGAGGTCGACGACGGATCGTTCGAGCTGACCGTCGAGCCTGGACACGTCTACACAGTGTCCACCACGACAGGTCAGGCCAAGGGTTCGGCTCGTTCGGCCGCCGACCCCGGCGAGCAGCTACGCGTCCCCTACGCCGAGGACTTCGAGGACGTCCCGGCCGGCGGGCTCGCCCCCTACTTCGCCGACGTCCACGGCGGCTTCGAAGCCGCGCCCTGCACCGGGCGCGACGGTACGTGCTATCGGCAGGTGGTGACCCAGAAGCCGATCTCGTGGCACGCGGTCGATCTCCCGCCGACGACGATGGTCGGCGATCCGCGGTGGTGGGGCGACTACCAGGTGCAGGTGGACGCCTTGCTCGAAGACGAGGGCTTCGTCGAGCTGCTCGGACGGGTCGACAGCCAGCAGCACAACGTGGCCGGATACCGCCTGCGGGTCTCGGACACCGGCGCATGGAGCATCGTCACCCAAGCCCAAGGTGGCGACACCGAACTCGCCTCGGGAACGACCACACCGCTGGGCACCGGCACCTGGCACCGTCTCGGTCTTCGGTTCCGCGGCCACCAGATCACCGCGCTGCTCGACGGCGCGGAACTGGCGACGGTGCAGGACTCCGGGCACACGACCGGGCAAGTCGGGCTGCGAGTGAGCGGTTGGGACCGCGCCCAGTTCGACAACCTGAAAGTGACCCCCACCGGTCACTGGCCCCGGTTCGTGCCGCACTCACAGATGAGCGCCGCGGCGACCAGTGAGCACGCGGACAACGACGCCGGCCACACCTACACCGTCGGCGAGGCCATCGACGACCGGCTCTGGTCGGAGTGGCGCTCGGAGTACGACCCGGTGGCTGCGCTGCCACAGGCCATCACGCTGGACCTCGGCGCCACGGTTCCCGTCCGCGGGCTGGCCTACACACCCGCGGTCACGCAGGCTGCCGGCGCCATCACCAGCTACAACGTCTACGCCAGCAAGAACGGTGACGACTACGACCTCATCGCCAGCGGACACTGGGAGGCGACCCGAGCCACCAAGACCGCACCGCTGCAGCGACCCCACCTGGCCCGGTTCGTCCGCCTCGAGGCGACGCAGGTCGCCGGCTGCCCACAGGCGGCCCTGGTGACCGAGCTCAACGTGTCGACCACGCCGCTGGCCGCCCTGGGCCACGGCACGGCGACGCCGGATCCGGAGCCGGAGTTCCCCCACCTCGTGCCGCAAACGGAGATGACGGCGACCGCCACCAGTGAGCAGGCCGGCTACGAGGCGGCCAAGGCGATCGACGGCAACTGCGGAACGATGTGGCATCAGTCGTGGAGCCCGTACACGCCGCCGCCGCAGTCGATCACGCTCGACCTGGGCGACACGTACGACACCACAGCCCTGACGTATCAGCCGCGCCAGGACGGCAACGGCAACGGGGTCGTGGTCGGGTACGAGATCGCGGTCAGCGCCGACGGCGAGTCGTTCACCGACGTCGCGGCCGGCGAGTGGGCCGGTGACGCGACCACCAAGTACGACGAGTGGGCCGCTACGCCCGCTAGGTACGTGCGGCTGACCGCCCTTGAAGGCGTCAACGGGCACCTGTCAGCTGCGGAGATCAACATCGCCCACATCCCCTGACCCGCCACTTCCCTCCTCGCGCTTTGATAGATATCATTGGTATCTACCAAGGCGCGGGGAGGGTTCATGTCGCTGGACACAGCAGAGACCGGCGTGGCACGAGTGTTCATGCACGGTCGTAGCCAGGCGGTCCGGTTGCCCCGCCAGTTCCGCTTCGACACCGACCGCGTCCGTGTGCGGCGGGTGGGTTACGGCGTGCTCCTCGAACCGATGATCACCGATGTCGACGATTGGCTCGACGCCCTCGACCGCTACTCCGAGGTCGACTTCATGCCCGAGGGGCGCGACCAACCCCCGATGCTGACCGATGACGACAAGCTCTTCCCGTGACCCAGAGCGTGGTCATCGACACCAACGTCGCCATCGCGGTCTTGCGCGACAAGCCGCGCGCGGTTCGCCGGCGCTACCGCGAGTCGGTGCGCGACGGCATGGACGTGTGGATGTCGACGATCAGCCTGTTCGAACTCTGGTACGGAGTCGCGCGCAGTTCGCACGTCCAATTGAACACTGAACGGCTGCGCACGTTCCTCGCCGGACCAATCAACGTCGCCGGCTTCACCAGCACCGATGCAGCCAACGCCGGGGAGCTGCGCGCCCAGCTGACGGCCACCGGCACCCCGGTCGGGCCGTACGACCTGCTCATCGGCGCCCAGGCGATGCGCCTCGGCGGCCGTTTGGTCACCGCGAACGGCCGCGAGTTCGAACGGGTGCCCGGTCTCGTTGTCGAAGACTGGACGGTCGCCACCAACACTTGACACGCCACCTATGTGCGTGAAGACTAACCGTTCGTGGAGACTAACCGAGTTGATGGCTGGGACGCGCTGGGAGACCGGACCCGGCGCGCGATCATCGACCAGCTAGCCGAACGACCGCAGGCGGTCAATGAGCTCGCGGCTGCGTTGCCCGTGGGCCGTCCTGCGGTGTCACAACATCTGAAGGTCCTCAAGGAGGCCGGGCTCGTCGACGACGAACCGGACGGCACCCGGCGGATCTACCGGCTCAATCCCGAAGCAGTCGGCGCCCTGCGCGATCAGCTCGACCAGTACTGGAACCGCGCACTCGCGTCCTACCGGGACGCCGTCGAATCACCACGCGACACGTCCCTCGAGGAGAACTCATGACCGAATCCACCGTCGTCCAGCGCACGATCGTCGTCCAAGCCCCGCAGCACGAGGCTTTCCATGTCTTCACCGACCGTTTCGGTGATCTCAAACCGCGCGAACACAACCTGCTGGGCGTGAGCATCGCCGAGACGGTGTTCGAGCCGAAAGTGGGCGGGCACATCTACGACCGCGGCACCGACGGCAGCCTCTGCCGGTGGGCCCGCGTCCTGGCCTACGAGCCGCCACACCGGGTGGTGTTCAGCTGGGACATCGGACCGACGTGGCAGATCGAAACGGACCCGGACAACGCCAGCGAGGTCGAGGTCCGGTTCGTGGCCGAGACGCCCGAGCGCACCCGGGTCGAACTGGAACACCGCAACCTCGACCGGCACGGCCCAGGCTGGGAGTCCGTGCGCGACGGTGTCGGCAACGACGGTGGCTGGCCGCTCTACCTCGACCGGTACGCCGGCCTGCTGCCGGTGAAGAGCTAACCGGCCGACGGCTCCAGGCGGACCCGGGCGATCCAGCCACCCCAGCCGTTGTCGGGCTGACTGTCGCCTACGCGCACGTACAGTTGCTCGGCCTGCTGATCGAGCCCGCTGAGGTCCACCGGGTACTCCTGCCGATTGCTCTGGTCGCGGACGTCCGCAGTCTCCTCCAGGCCGGTCTGCCAGGTTTCACCGTCGGTGGACACCTGCACCAGGAACTGGTTGGCGATCTCCATCGTCAGCTGCCGGTTGCCCACACCGTCCGGTGCCGGGAGCCGGTAGATGACGTAGTTGCCGCCGTCGGTGAACCGGCCGAACCCGTCGTAAGCCGCGAAGCTGCGCTGCGAGCCGCCGTCTTCGAACAGCCACGGCTCCTCGGCAGCGGTGAACGGGGAGAACTCGATGACCTCCCCGATCACCTGGAGGCTCGCGGTGGCCGTGGCGGTTCCGGTGTTGGCCTTCGCTGTGACGTTCAAGGCATAGCCGCCCGGCTCGGCGTCCGGCGGGATCGCGACGTCGACGTCGACGGTCGCGGACTCGCCGGCGTTCAGCCGGCCGAAACGCGCCGGCTCCGGTTCGGGCCAGCCGTCTGGCACCTGCGCCGTGAGCGTCCCGCGGGTCGGGCGCTGGCCGTCGTTGGTCACGGTGACCGTCAACGTCGCGGTCTCCCCTGCCGAGCCGACGGCGTTGGTGACCTCCGCGCTCAGCGGCGCATCGGGCACGTCGTCCGAGGTCAGCAGCTCCACCTCGGCCAACGTCGTCGTCTCGCCGGTGTCGGTGAACTCGATGCGCACATAGCGGTAGCTGCCGGGTTCCTCCAGCGCGAACGGGCGGGTCTGGCGCCGCCATTGGAAGGTCTCGCCCTCCCGCTCGTCCAGCACGGTCCAGGTTTCGCCGTCGTCGGAGCCCTTGACCACCCAGCTGCGCGGGTCTTCGGCGGCGTCGTCAGGTCCGGAGGTCAGGGTGTAGTAGTCGACGTTCGGCACCCGCACGTTGTCGAAGTCGTACTGCAGCCACACCTCGTCCCCAGCGAGCGAGGCCGCCGAGCCCGAGGTGTCGTCGTACAGCGCCGTCACATCGGTGTCGCCACCGGCCGTGGCGGTCCCGCGGCCGGCGCCAGTGGCGTCTTGCCTCGGCTGGGGCGGCTGCTCACCGTCGGTGATCGACGGCAGCACCGCGTCCGCGCCGGTGGCCCAGTCCGATGGCTCCGGACCCATGTCGAACGTCAGCACGGCCCCGTCGGCCAGGTCGGCATGCGAGATGTAGGTCTTGTCGTGCGGCTCGCCGTCGACGGTCAGGCCCTGCACGTAGACGTTCTCAGCGCTGTTGTCCGGCGCCTCGACGACCAGGTCCGCACCGTTGTCCAGGTGCACCGTGGCCTTGGTGAACAGCGGTGACCCGATGGCGTAGTTCTCGCTGCCCACCTGCAGCGGGTACAGGCCCAGCGCGGCGAAGATGTACCACGCCGACGTCTCGCCGTTGTCCTCGTCGCCGGCGTAGCCCTGGCCGATCTCGCTGCCGACGTACATCCGCGAGAGCACTTCACGGGTGATCTCCTGGGTCTTCCACGGCTGCTGGGTGTAGAGGTACATCCACGGGATGTGGTGCGACACCTGGTTGCTGAAGCCCCACTGCCCCATCCGGATGTCGCGGGCCTCGCGGATCTCGTGAATGACCCCGTTGTACGAGCCGGGGAACATGCCCGTCTCGGGCGTGGCGAAGAACTCGTCCAGCTTGTCCGCCAGCGCCTGCCGCCCGCCGTACAGGTTGGCCAGGCCCTGCCCGTCCTGCGGGACGTGGAAGGCGAAGTTCCAGCCGTTGGTCTCGGTGTAATCGTGGTCGTGGCCCCACACCAGGGGGTCGTAGTCCTCCGGTGTCGACTTCCACGTGCCGTCGGCGGCCCGGCCTTGGAAGAAGCCGATGGCCGGGTCGAACATGTGGACGTAGTTCTGCGCCCGGCCGCGGAAGTACTCGGCTTCCTCGAGGTAACGTTCCCGCTGCTCCGCGGTCGTGTCCGGCTGCTCGGCCATCGCCTCGGCCTGGTTGGCGATACCGAAGTCGTTGACGTAGCCCTCCAGCGCCCACGACACGCCCTCCGAGACCGCCGACGGTGTGAAGCCGCGGAACAGCGAGGTCTGCAGGCCCTTGCGCCCGACGCTGGGGTTGTCGGGGTCCTCGCCTGGCGGCGCGACGGTCGCGTTCTTCACTGCGGCGGCGTAGGTGTCCACCGGGTCGATGCCCGGGACCGCCTTGACGAACGCGTCGGCGAAGGACACGTCCGAACTGGTGCCGGTCATCAGGTTCGCATAGCCCGGCGACGACCACCGGGAGACCCAGCCGCCGTCGCGGTACTGCTGGACGAACCCATCCACCATCTCGCCGGCCTTCTGCGGGGTGAGCAGCGAGTACGCCGACCACGTGGTGCGGTAGGTGTCCCAGAACCCGTTGTTGACGTAGACCTTCCCGTCGACGACGTCGGCGCCGGTCTCCTCCGGACCACTCGGTGGGGTGCCGGTGGACGACTGCACGGCGTGGCGGTAGTGCGGGTCGTCGGCGGTCCCGACGTTCTCATGCGCGGAGTTGGGATAGAGAAACAACCGGTACAGGCCGGAGTAGAGCGTAGTCAGTTGGTCCGCACTCGCGCCCTCGACCTCGATGACACCGAGCTCGTGGTCCCACAGCTGCTGGGCACGCTCGCGCACGTCGGCGAACGTGTCGTCCGGTGCGATCTCCAGCTCCAGGTTGTGCCGCGCCTGGTCGATACTGATCAGCGACGTCGCGATCCGCATCGTCACCTGCTTGTCAGCGCTGGTGTCGAACTCGAGGTGGCCGAAGACGTCCGGGCGGGTATCGCCCGCGGGCTTCTCGGCGGCCACGACGGGCTGGTCGACGGTGGCGTAGACGTACATCCGGGTCGCGCCGTTGGACAGCCCGCTGCGCACGTCGGAGTAGCCCGTGATCACGCCGTTCTCGGCGTCCAGCGTGAGCCCGCCGTCGTTCTCGACGTTGTCGAACATCAGGTACGAGGTGTCGTCGGTGAAGGTGAACCGGAACATCGCCGCGTGGTCGGTGGGCGCGATCTCCGTTTCGATGCCGTTGTCGAACGTGACGCCGTAGTAGTGCGGCTTGGCGGTCTCGTTCTCGTGCCGGAACGCCAGCTCCCGCGCGTCGCGGTCGGTGGTCGGAGGTGCTGCCGACGGCATGACCTGGAACGTCTGCCGGTCGCCCATCCACGGGCTGGGTTCGTGGCTGACCGTGAACGCCTCGATCTCGGGCAGATTGTCGGCGTTGTTGCCCTGCTGGTACTGGTACAGCCAACTGGTCGAACCGGCGTCGGTCATCGGGACCCAGAAGTTGAACCCGTGCGGGACGGCGGTGGCCGGGATGTTGTTGCCGCGCGAGAACCCGCCGCTGGAGTTCGTGCCGCGGGTGGTGATGACGTAGTCGCTGAGCCGCTGCACCGGCTCGTCGGCGGCCGGCGGGCCGATGCGGATGTCGTCCACCCAGCCGTTGAACAACGACGGGCCGTTCGAGGCGTCGTAGCCGACCAGGATGCGGTCGATGGTCTTGCCCTCGGCGACCTCGCCGACGACGGCGGACTTGCGGTTCCACTGGTCCGGCCACAGCGAGTCCGAGGCGCCCTGGTCGTGCGGATTCAGCGTGAAGCCGTGGTGGTCGTCGGCCGCGAGCTCGCTGAGGTAGGTCCCGTCGGTGAAGGCGAGGTCGACGGCGGCGTGCGTGCTCGGGTAGTTCAGGTCGTTGTCGGTGAACTCGGGGAACAGCACGTACGACAGCTCGGTGTCGGCCTGGACGGGGATGTCGACGTCGAACACCTTGTTGTAGGCGTACCCGCGCTCGTCGGAGGTCTGCCCGCCGGAGTATTTCAGCGAGCGCACCCCGGTCCAGCCGACGTTCGGGCGGGTCGTCCAGCCGTCGACCGGGCCGTCGGTGACGAAGGTGAGCATGTCGGTCGGCGGTGGTGGCGTGGTGTCGCCGTCGGAGAGTTGCAGCTCGGCCAGTTGGACGATGTCGGCACCGCTGTTGGCGGTGATGTCGAGGCGGTACCAGAGGTAGGCGGTGTCGTTGTCGATGCGGTACTCGTTGGTCTGATTCCGCTCGGCGAAGTCGGCGTCGGTGCGCGTGTCCAGAGTCGTCCAGGTCTCACCGTCTACCGAGCCTTGCAGCACCCAGTCTCGGGGATCGCGCTCGGGCTCGTCGTCAGCGGAGGTCAGCGCGTAGTGGACCACGGCGACCGGTGCCTCGAGGCGGACTTCCACCCAAGCGGTCGACTCGAAGACGAGCCACTTGGTGCCGGTGTTGCCGTCGACCACGCTCTCCTTGGCCTCGTTCGGCGGGTTCTCGCCGCTGGCCCGGACCTCGACCACCTGGTCGGTGACGTTGCCGGGAATTCCGGTCGGCGGGTCGCCGGTGACTCCGGACATCCGCTCGTTGCCCTCGGCGTCGACCTCGACGGTGTTCTCCCAGTTCGGTTGCGGCTGCCCCTGCTCGAACGAGGTGTAGAAGTCCGCCGTCGGATCCACGGGGTAATCCGGCAGGGACCTGCGCTGCGGGGTCTCGTCGGGCGGATCGGAGTCCGGCGTGGGGGTCGGTGTCGCCGGCGCGGTGGGCGGCACCGAGGGCGTGGCGTCGGTGGCTGCGGCCGGAAGACCAGCGGCCCCCGCGAACAGAACGCCCGCGAGCATCGCCGCGAGCGTCAGCCGACGTGCAGATCCGAATCGGTCCGAACGGTGCATCAAACCCCTCCGCCGACGTCACGCGTGCGATGGCAACGTTGTCACATGTGCCCGCTTGTCTATCGGGCGGACGCACTGGGCGTCAAGAGGTGGGTCAAGCAGTGGCTGGCGGGATCTCGCCGGAGCCGCGGGGGATCAATCGGGTGGGGATCTCGATCGTGTGAGCCTGGCTCCGGTCGCCGCCGAGGCGCTGGAACAACAGGTCGGCTGCCGATCGGCCCAACACCGCGGCGTCTTGGGCCACTACCGTCACTCCGGGCTCGAGCAGGTCGGCCAGTTCGAAATCGTCGAACCCGACCAACGCCGTGCGCCGGTCACCGCGCGCGGCCAGTTCTCGCAGCACGGCCACGGTCGTGCGGTTGTTGCCGGTGAACACCGCCGTCGCGGGCTCCGGGCCGTCGAGCATGCGCTGTAGCCCGGCATGCACGAACTCGGGGTCGGCCCGTCCCCTGGCGACCAGCGCGGGATCGTAGGGCAGGCCCGCGTCGGCGAGCGCGCGGCGATAGCCCTGCTCGCGCTCGACGGCGGTGAAGATCTTCTCTGCGTCGCCGAGGTAGCCGATGCGACGGTGCCCCTGCTGGATCAGGTGGGCGACGCCCTGCCGCGCCCCGTCGACATTGGCGCTGAGCACGACGTCGGCGTCGATGCCCTGCACTGGACGGTCCACGAACACCACGCTGATACCGGCCGCCACGTCGGGCGCGAGATAGCTGTGGTCGCCACCGGTCGGCACGATGATCACGCCGTCCACCCGGCCCGCGCACAACGCCTGCACCAGTTGTCGCTCCTGCTCCGGGTCTTCTTCGGACGAGGCGGTGAACAACAGGTGCCCGTTGGCACGCGCCGTACGCTCGACGGCGCGGGTCAGGACGGAGTAGAAGGGATCGGCCACGTCTCCGAGCACCAACCCGACACACGCGGTCCGGCCACGGCGCAGGACCCGGGCGCCCTCGTGCGGGCGGAAGCCGAGTTCCTCGATGGCCGTCAGCACCTTCTTCAGCATCGCGGGGCTGACTCTGGGCTCGCCGTTGACCACCCGCGAGACGGTCTTCAATCCGACGCCGGCATGGCGGGCCACATCGTTCATCGTCGGCCGGCCGGTACCCCCGTTCACGCCGACAACGTTATCAGCGCCTATGACCTCGCTGTTCGTCAGAACAGCGCGCTGGCCAGCGCCGCTCGCGCCTTCACGACGCGGGGATCGGTGGCACCGACGACCTCGAACAGCTCCACGACGCGGGCACGAACCCGCTCGCGGTCGTCGTCTGCGACCCTGCGTACCGTCGCGATGAGCCGGTCGAAGGCAGCCTCGACCTGACCCGCGGCCAGGTCGAGGTCAGCGACCTGCAGCTGGGCATCCACGTCGGTCGGGTCGGCGTCGGCCGCGGATCGAGCCGCAGCTTCGTCGATGCCGCTCGTGCGGCGCAGCAGCTCCACCTGAGCCAAGCCCGCCTTCGCCTCGGCGTCACCCGGGGATTCGGCCAGCACGGCCTGGTAGGCCTCCGCCGCTCGATCGAAGTCGCCGGCGTTGATGGCCTCGTAGGCTGCCTCGAACCGCGGGTCGACGGGCGGCTCCTCCTCCGCCGCGGACTCCTCACCGCCAGGTGGCGGACCCACCGGCTCGGCGCGCCCCGCGACCCCGTTGGCCACGGCCATCTGCAGGAGCTGGTCGATCACCTGACGCGCTTGCGCCTCGGGAACCGCGCCTTGGAACAGCGGAACGACCTGCCCGCGCAGGACGGCCATCACGGTGGGGATGCTCTGCACCTGAGCGGCCTGCGCGATGGCCTGGTTGGCATCGACGTCGATCTTGGCCAACACGAAGCGGCCGTCGTACTCGGCCGCCAGTTTCTCGAGAATCGGCGAGAGCGTCTTGCACGGCTCGCACCACGTCGCCCAGAAGTCGATGACCACGGGCACCGACATGGACCGGTTGATGACCTCGGTCTGGAAGGTGGCCTCGGTGACGTCGACGGCAAAGCCGCCGCCACCGCGCGCGGTAGCACTACCCCCGTCGGCTCCGGGGCCACCGGTGTTCAGTGCGGACAGGTCGACAGCGCCAGGACGGCTGAAACTCTGCGAGCTCATGTGCTCCATCTTCCCTCGCACAACCGGGCCGATGCCAGGCGGGTGGGGAGCTTCAGCCCCAGTGGAGGTCGGTCCAATACTTGGTGTCGAAGCCGCGTCCGCGCGGCGACGGCGCGAAATCCTGCATCGAGTTGGTGAAGACCTGGTGGTGGGAACCACCGACGTCGAAGAACACGCCGTGGCTGTAGTCGGAAGTGCGGCGGCGCAATACGAACCCATGGACCAGGAGCACGAGCACCATGGTGACCAGCAGAGCCGGCACGATCAACATCACCACAGCATAGCCGGTCAGAACCGGGCCGGTTCGGCGTAAGCACCCCATTCGTCGCGTAGGGCGCCGCAGATCTCACCCAGCGTCGCCTCGGCCCGGACAGCATCGAGCATGGCCGGAATGATGTTCTCGTCGGTGCGAGCAACCTCGACCATGGCCGCCAACGCCGCGCGCACGGCCGCGTCGTCCCGCGCCTCGCGTCGGGCTGCCAGCTCTCGACGCTGCGCACGCTCGACCTCATGCGACACCCGCAGGATGTCGAGCTCGCCGGCGACCGTTTCGGTGTGGACGTTGACCCCGACCACCCGCTTGTCGCCCTTCTCGAGGCTCTGCTGGTACCGGAAGGCCGACTCGGCGATCTCGCCGGTGAACCAGCCGTCCTCGATACCGCGCAGGATCCCCGACGTCATCGACGACCCGTCGCCCATCTCGCGGATCCGTTCGAAGATCGCCTCGGCTTCGGCCTCGATGCGATCGGTCAGCGCCTCGACGTACCACGACCCACCGAGCGGATCGGCGACGTTGGCCACCCCGGTCTCTTCCATGAGCACCTGCTGGGTGCGCAGCGCGGTCTCGGCGGCAGCCTCGGTGGGCAGCGCGAGCACTTCGTCGAGGGCGTTGGTGTGCAGCGAGTTCGTGCCGCCGAGGACGGCCGACAGCGCCTCGATGGCCGTACGGACGACGTTGTTGTAGGGCTGCTGACCGGTCAGCGAGACCCCGGCGGTCTGGGTGTGGAACCGCAGCCACTGGGCCCGCTCGGTGGCTGCGCCGTAGACGTCGCGCATCCATCGCGCCCAGATCCGCCGGGCTGCGCGGAACTTGGCGATCTCTTCGAAAAAGTCGATGTGGGCGTCGAAGAAGAACGACAGCCCGGGCGCGAAGACGTCGACGTCCAAGCCGCGTGACTGGCCGAGCTCCACGTAGCCGAACCCGTCGACCAGGGTGAACGCCAATTCCTGCGCCGCCGTCGCGCCGGCCTCGCGAATGTGGTAGCCCGACACCGACAGCGGCTTGTATTTCGGGACGCAATCCACTGTGTATTCCAAGAGATCGCCGATGAGGCGCAGGTGCGGCTCCGGGGCGAACAGCCACTCCTTCTGCGCGATGTACTCCTTGAAGATGTCGGTCTGCAGCGTGCCGTCCAGCGACCCGACCGACGCGCCCTGCCGCTCGGCGGCCACCACGTACATGCAGAAGATGGGCACGGCCGGCCCGCTGATGGTCATGGAGGTGGTGACCTCGTCGAGCCGGATGCCGGAGAACAGCACGTCCATGTCCGCCGCAGAGTCGATGGCCACCCCGCAATGCCCCACCTCGCCGAGGCTGCGTTCGTCGTCGGAGTCGCGGCCCATCAGGGTGGGCATGTCGAACGCCACCGAAAGGCCGCCACCGCCGGATCGTAGGATCATCTTGTAGCGCTCGTTGGTCTGCTCGGCGGTACCGAACCCGGCGAACTGGCGAATGGTCCAAGCCCGGCCCCGGTAGCCGGTCGTGTACAGCCCGCGGGTGAACGGGTACTCGCCGGGCCAGCCGATGCGCTCGAAACGCGGGTCGTCAGCACCGGGCGGCGGCCCGTACACCGCGTCCACCTCGGCGCCGGACAACGTCGTGAAGTCGGCGTCACGTACCCGCCCGGCGGCCACCGCCTCGTCCAGGCGCGCCTGCCAGCGCCGTCGGCCTTCCTCGATCTGCTGCGCGTCCATGGCACCCCTTGTGGCCGGATCGACTTACTTGGACGTCCAAGTAATTCCATCCTACGCGCCCAGGTGGCAGGATCAGGTGCCGTGCATGTCACCGCCCGCGCCGACTACGCCGTGCGAGCCGTCGTCCAGCTCGCCTCGATCCAGCCCGCCACCGCCACCCGGCATCAATTGGCCGAGGCCCAAGACATTCCAGGGAAGTTCCTCGAGACCATCCTCGGCGACCTGCGGCGTGCCGGCCTGCTGGAGGCACAGCGCGGCGCGGCCGGTGGTTACCGGCTGACCCGGCCGCCGGAGCAGATTCTGCTCGCCGACATCGTCCGCGCGGCCGAAGGCCCGCTCGCCGCCGTTCGCGGCCAGCCGCCCGAAGACACGACGTATCCCGGCCCGGCCCGCCCGCTGACCCAGGTGTGGGTGGCCGTGCGGGCGAGCCTGCGCGAGGTGCTCGAGACCGTCACCGTCGCCGACATCCTGACCGGCGAACTGCCCGAACATGTCAGTGATCTACTGGCACGGCCCGATTCGTGGTCCCGTCGCTGACGGCCACCTGGCCCTGGCGCCGGCCGGCCACAGCCGCACCCACCCCTGCCGCGAGCAAGGCACCGGCGATCCACAGGCTCAGGACCAGCACGGGCCCGCCGGCTCCGGCGCCGTCGAAGTAGGCCACCGAGCGCAACAGCCTCCCACCCGCGCCCGGTGGAAGCGCCTGACCCAGCGCGCCCCAACCCGACGGCAGCATCTCCGGTGCGGAGGTCACCCCGGACAGCGGATTGCCCACCAGCATGATGACCAAGCCGGCCAGCCCGAGCCCGGCCCGCCCGACGAGTGCCTGCAAACCGAGCACCGTGAACGACACCGCGGCGATCGCCAGCGCGAAGGCTCCGGCCTCGGCCCACCAGGAGCCGTCGAGCACGCCCAGCCATGAGTGCATGACCAGCGCGGCCACGGCGCCGCCTCCGGCGGCGGCCAACGTGGCGCCATAGAACCGCCGGCGTAGCCCGGTGACGGCCAGCGCCATGACGAAGCCGACCGCCAGCCCGCCCATGACCATTGGCAACGCGCCACCGTTGAAGCCACTGCCCCGGGGGTCGTCGGCGGGCAGGGGCACCACGTCCTCGACACCCGACGCCGCCTCGCCCGTCGCCATCTGGTCGGCGATGCTTTGCAGCATGCTGGCCACGGCCGGGGATGCCGCCGTGGCGGTGAGGATCCGCGGCGGGCCGGTCGAGTCGACCACCACGGCCCCGTAGGCGCGGTTGTCCACGATGACCTGGCGGGCCGCATCGGCGTCGGCCACCGCCTCGACCTCGAAGGCTCCTGGAGCGGTCTCGTCCAATTGGGCCTGCACCGCCGCCACCGTCGCAGCGGGCCCAGCGACGACCAGCGGCACGTCGCGCGGCTCGATCTGTGAATTCGGCCAGACGAACGCCGTGATCAACAAGCCGATCAGGACGGATACGCCGGCTGCGACTCCCATGACTCTACGCATGATGTCTCCTATAAAACGAACGCTCCTTCTTTATATTTGGCCAGCACCCCTCTGTCAAGAACGGCTGTCCGTTTTATGATGGGTGTATGCCCCGAGTCTCACCCGAACATCTCGCTGCCCGCCGCCAGCAGATCGTGGACGCCGCGTGGCGATGCTTCGCCCGGCAGGGGTTCCACGCCACGTCCATGCAGGACGTCTTCGCTGAATCAGGCCTGTCGGCCGGCGCTGTCTACCGGTACTTCCCCAGCAAGGCCGATCTCGCCCGGACCATCGCCCAGAACATCCTGGGCGGCCTGTCACAGCGGTTCGACCAGATCACCGACGACGGGCACGTGCCCGACCCCGAGACGGCGATCCGCGCCATCCTGCGCTTCATCGACGATCTGGCCGGCACCGGCGACTTCGACCGTACCCGCGTCGCGCTGCACATCTGGGCCGAGTCCCTGCACGATGCCGAGATGCAGGAGATGGTGCAAGGCATCGCACGCGAGATCCGCGGGAAGTTGGCTCAGGTCGTCGACGCCTGGAAGACCACCGGCGACATCGCCGCGGAGTCGTCGTCCGAGGACGTCGCCATCGTGGTGTACGGCATTCTGATCGGCTACATCACCCAACGGCACATCGTCGGCGATGTGGACCCGGACCACTACACCGCCGGCCTGCTCGCGCTGCTCGGGCGCTCAGTCCCGGAAGTCACCGGCCGCGACGCGTAGCCGGCGCAGCAGCTCGACGATCTGCGCGCGTTCGCCGTCATCCAGTGCGCGCAGGCCGAACTCGGCGTCCATCAACTCCGCCGTCACATGTTTGACGGCGTCGCGTCCGGAGTCGCTGATCCGCGCGAGCGTGCCGCGCCCGTCACGCGGGTTGGGCTCGCGGGTGACGAAGCCAGCCGCTTCGAGGCGCTGGATCGTGTTGGTCACGCTGGTGGGATGCACCATGAGTCGCTCGCCGATCTTGGCCATCGGCAACGCACCGGTGCGACTGAAACTCAACAGGACCAGCGCCTCGTACCGCGCGAACGTCAGTCCGTACGGGCGGCAGATGCGATCGAACTCGCCGATGAGCAACTGTTGCACCCGCATGATCGACGTGGCGGCGGCCATGGCGCCGGAGTCGCCGAACCGCTCGCTCCAGATCGATGCCGCGCGAGCGATCGGGTCGAAGTCGAGGTCAAGGGGGTCAGCCACGTCGACCGACCTTAGTAAACACCTTGGCGCCGCCGCGCCGTGACCGGCCCTGGGCTGCGTGGATGGTCGGGGCGCCGCGGGTTCTTCTTCGGCTCCGACTCCTCGTCACCCGACGACGACGCGGCGCCGGTCATCTCCCGGCGCAGCGCGTGGATCACGCGCGCGACGTCAGCCGGGCGCGGAATGTAGTGGATCTCGCGCAGGCCCTGCTCTTGAGCCGCGTTCTCCAACACCATGTGGCCGCTGTGGAACGGGCGCAGCCACCACGGCCGCACGACGGTGACGTCGAGCAGCCGCACGATCTCCATCTCGGCCTCGTTCAGCGAGAACAGCCCCCAGACGCGGAACACGCGGGAGTCGGTGACCACGAACCGGTCGCGAGCGATGTACAAGGAGCGGATCAAGGCATAGCCGAACAGACCCACTGCGGCGGCGAAGGGCAGCCACGCCACGCGGGCAGCCACGAACGGCGTGAGGATCAGCATGACCAGCCCGCCCAGGGTCGCCGCTGCGGGCAGGGCGTACAGGATGGCGCTGTGCTTGCACTCCGCGACGATCTCCTCGCCGGCGACCAACTTGCGCCGGACCAGGCGGTGCCCGAACCACGAGGTGAAGTTGCGCCAGAACAGGCGGATCAGGCCGTCTTCGGCCACTCGATCCAGCCAACGGACGAATCCGTCGGTGAGGCCGTCGAGAGCTTTCCGAGGCGACCACATGTCGGCCCCGTCAGAACAACTCGGTGAAGAACGTGATGATCGACTCGAAGAAGTCGGCGAAAGCGTCGCCGATGTTGCCCAGCACGTCGGCCAGGCCTTCCGGCTCGGTGAGCACGAAGTACACCAGGAATGCGATGCCGAGGATGATCAGCGCCTTCTTCACTGCCTCATCCTCTCGCACGTCGGTCGGTCGGCAGGCGAACCACACGCCCGCCTGAAGAACTCTTTGTACCTCAGATCACGCTCGGCTCCGGAGTGCCACGCCGAATGCCGACATGATGATCGAAACGCTACCGCATGGCCGCCGTGATGGTATCGGCCGCGACGTAAGGGTCCTGTTCGCCAGCGAGGACACTGCGGGCGAGCTCGTCGAGACGCTCGTCGCCATGCAGGTCCGCGATCGCCCGGCGCAGGTCGGCGATCGCGATGGCCTGGATCTCGTCGCGGACTCTGCGTACCCGGCGCTGTTGCGCCGTGCCGCTGTCGACGGCCCAGGCACGGTGCGCCTCGATGGCCGCCACGAGCTCGTCGATGCCTTCGCCCCGCGAGGCCACCGTGGTCAGGATCGGCTGGCGCCAGTCACCCGGTGCACGCTCGGTCATTCGGACGGTGGCGCGCAGGTCGCGGACGACGGCGTCGGCGCCGTCCCGGTCGGCCTTGTTCACGACGAAGATGTCGCCCACCTCGAGGATGCCGGCCTTGGCCGCCTGGATGCCGTCACCCATGCCGGGTGCCAGCAAGACGACGGTCGTGTCGGCCAACCCGGCCACGTCCACCTCGGACTGCCCCACGCCGACGGTCTCGACGAGCACGACGTCGCAGCCGGCGGCATCGAGGATGCGGACCGCCTGAGGGGTCGCCCAGGCCAGGCCGCCCAGGTGCCCGCGGGTGGCCATCGACCGGATGAACACGTCGTCGTCGGTGGCGTGGTCCTGCATCCGCACCCGGTCGCCCAGCAACGCGCCTCCGGTGAACGGCGACGTGGGGTCGACAGCCAGGACGCCCACCCGGAGACCTTGGGCCCGGAACGCCGTCACCAAGGCCGACGTGGAGGTGGACTTGCCGACCCCCGGAGCGCCGGTCAACCCGATGACCAGCGCGGAGCCGGCGTGCGGGATCAGCGCGGCCATCACCTCACGCAGCAGCGGGGAGGCGTCTTCGACCATCGACACCAGCCGGGCGATGGCCCGGCGGTCAGCGTCGACGGCCCTCGCAACGAGTTCGTCGACCGTCACGGGACGCGCAGGACGAGTGCGTCGCCCTGACCGCCCCCACCGCACAGGCCCGCCGCGCCGACCCCGCCCCCGCGACGACGCAGTTCCAGAGCCAGGTGCAGCACGAGCCGGGCCCCGGACATCCCGATGGGATGGCCCAGCGCGATGGCGCCGCCGTTGACGTTCACCCGGTCCGCGTCCGCGCCGAGCTCGCGCATGGCCGTGATGCCCACCGCGGCGAAGGCCTCGTTGATCTCGATCAGGTCGAGCCGGCCCGGGTCGAGCTCGTCCTTCGCGCAGGCCGCCCGGATCGCCGCTGCGGGCTGGCTCTGCAGCGTGGAGTCCGGGCCCGCGACCACGCCGTGGGCACCGATCGAGGCCAGCGCCTCGATGCCGAGCTCGGCGGCCTTGGCCTCGCTCATGACGACCATCGCGCAGGCACCGTCGGAGATCGGCGACGACGAACCGGCGGTGATGGTGCCGTCGTCACTGAACGTGGGGCGCAGCCGGCCCAGCGCCTCGACCGTGGTGTCGGGGCGGATCCCCTCGTCCTGGGCGAAGCGCACGGGCTCGCCGCGCCGCTGGGGCACCTCGACCGGAACCACCTCGTCGGCGAACAGGTCGTTCTTCCAGGCCGCGGCGGCACGCTGGTGCGAGCGCGCCGCGAACTCGTCCTGCTCCTGGCGGGTCAGGGAGTTCGCCGACTCCGTCAGCGCCCCCATGGCCTGGTCGGTGAACACGTCGTACAGCCCGTCGTAGGTCATGGAGTCGATCATGGTGATGTCGCCTGCCTTGTGCCCGCGCCGCGCGCCGGGAAGCAGGTGCGGCGCGTTGGTCATGGACTCCATGCCGCCGGCGACGACGACGTCGAACTCCCCGGCCCGGATCAGCTGGGCGGCCAGGGCGACCGCGTCGATACCCGACAGGCAGACCTTGTTGACCGTCAGCGCCGGCACCGTCATCGGCAGGCCAGCCTTCACCGCGGCCTGTCGCGCGGGCATCTGGCCGCAGCCGGCTTGCAGGACCTGGCCCATGATCACGTAGTCGACCTGGTCGGCCCGCACGCCGGAGCGCTCGAGGGCGCCGCGGATGGCCAGGCCGCCGAGATCGGTGGCCGAGAATCCGGACAGCGATCCGAGCAGCTTGCCGATGGGTGTTCGCGCTCCGGCAGCGATGACGGGCATGGCACCTCCAGTGACGTGGTAGTTCAACGGTAGTCCCGGCTCACGGCAACTGAACCAACTCCACCAGCACGCCCCCAGCGTCCTTCGGATGCACGAAGTTGACCAGGGAGCCGGAGGTACCCCGGCGAGCATGATCGTAGAGCACGCGCATGCCGCGCTCGCGCAAGGTGGCCGCTGCTCGCTCGACGTCGTCGACCCGGTAGGCGACCTGCTGCACCCCCGGCCCGTGCCGGTCGAGGAATCCGGCCAGCGGTGAGTCCGGGCGCAGCGGCGCGAGCAGTTGCAGCATCGGGCCGGTGTCGCCGGGAGCGACGCGCAGCATCGCCTCACGGACACCCTGTTCGTCGTTGACCTCTTCGTGGACCGGCTCCATCCCGAAGACCTCGCGATACCACGCGATGGCGGCGTCGAGGTCGGCGACGGCGATCCCCACGTGGTCGATGGTCGTGAACAGCGCCATGCCCCGCAGCGTACGTGGCGCGCCCGATACGATCGGCAAAAGATATCGACGGATGTGTCCCAAGCGGGTGGTGGGTTCGCATTTCGGCAACTAACGTGAGCCTGGGAGACTACGTTGATCTCCGGAGGACCAACTACACGAGCACGACGGCAGGGCTGGGTTTTCCGGTACTCTGCCTAGCCAACCTGACGAGGGGCTCGGCGTTTGTGACGGGGAGACCCGGGTCAACACCTCGGGCATCAACGGATACGACACGTGTGTCGACCCCGCCGGGGGTCGCACCCCCGATGAGGGAGAACATGAGCGAGGTACGAGAAGTAGCGGTTCGAGAGACGGGCACCGAGGGCGGACTGTCCATCTTCGACGGCTCGCCGACGGGCGGGTTCACCATCGCGATGCGTGGCTACGACCGTGTGCAGGTCGAGCAGCACGTACGGCAACTCGAGGCGACGCTGGCTCAGGTGCGCAGCCGCGCTAACGACCTCGACAAGCAGGTCATGCGCCTGCGTCAGGAGCTGGCCGAGGCGAGCACAGAGCTGCGAGAGGTCGAGCGACCTTCCTACTCGGGGCTGGGTGCGCGTATCGAGCAGCTCTTGCGGCTCGCCGAGGAACAGGCCAGTGAACTCATCGCGCAGGCGGACAGCGAGGCCAGTGAGACCCGCGCCGAGGCCCAGGTCGATGCCACCGAGCTGCGCACGGCCGCTGAGAACGAGGCCGAGGAGATGCGCGCCAACGCCAAGCGCGCCGCCGACGAGCTCATCGACGAAGCGCGGGTCGAGGCCGAAGAGGTTCGTTCCTCGGCCAACCGCGAAGCGTCGAACCTGGTCGAAACCGCCAAGCGCGAGGCCGCCAAGGTTCGTTCGTCGATCGATCACGAGTCCAGCGAGCGCCGGGCGCAGGCCGAGCGAGAGATCAGCCGGCTGCGAGCCGTCGCCGAGCGCGAGGTCGCCGAGCTGCGGGCCACGACCAAGCGCGAAGTCGAGGAGCAGCGCACCACCGCCAAGCGCGAGGCCGAGTCCATGCGCGCAAAGGCCCAGGCCGTCCTGGACGAAGCCCAGGTCAAGGCGGAGAAGGAGAACACCGAGCACGAGCTGCAGCTCGTCGCCAAGCGTGAAGAGCTCGAGCGCGAGATCAACGAGCGCTACGAGGCTTCGGTCGCCGAGACCCAGAAGCTCGTCAACGACGCCGAGGCACGTGCGGCCGACGCCGAAGCCCGGGCCACGGCCGCGCACGAGCGTGCCGAGAAGGTTCGCCGCGAGGCCGACGAGCAGGCCAAGGCCCTGGTCGCCGGCGCCAAGCGCAACGCCGAGCAGCTCGTCGCCGAGGCCAAGGCGCACGCCGAGGCCACGGTCAACGAAGCCAAGACCGAGGCTTCGACCACGTTGACCGCCGCCAAGCGCGAGGTCGCCGAGCTCAACCGCCAGCGCGACAGCATCACCGCGCACCTCAGCCAGCTGCGCAGCCTGCTGGGTGGGGTCACCCCCGGCGAGCCCGCACCGGCGGTCGAGTCCAGCAAGTCCGACGACGTGGTCGACGCCGAACTCGTCGACGACCCGTCCCAGGACAAGTGAGTCGGGGTCAGCGCACCTCGTCAAGCAGGTCACGCACAGCTCCGGCCACCGCATCGGGTTGTTCGACCGGTGCGAGGTGGCCGGCGCCGGCGATGAGACGCGGGCGGCCTGGCTGAGCGAACGCGCCGGCCAGTGCCTCCGCGTCGCTCCGCCCGGTCAGCTCGTCCTCCTCCCCCACGATCACCACCCACGGCACGTCGGTTGCGGCGAGCGTGTCGAACGACGCCGCCCGCGCGGCCATGGCTCGCTGCGCCCAGGCCACCGCGTCGGGCCGGGCGCCGTCGAGCCACTGTCGCACCTGCGCGACGACATCGGGCCGCTCGCGTCTGGTGGTCTCCCCGAGCAAGGTGTCGAGCATGGGATACAGCGCGCGGGTGCCGTGGTTCAGGACGGCAGTGGCCACCCGCTCGCGATTAGCCTTCGCCTCGTCCGCGTCAGCGGCCGCCTTGGTGTCGATCAAGGCCACGCCACCGACCCGGTCGCGGTGCCGGCGCAGCATCGCCATCGCGACGTACCCACCGAGCGACACGCCGCCGACGACGACCCGCTGGAGGCCGAGGCGGTCGAGCAACGCCGCGACGTCGTCGGCCATGGCCTCGACCGACGGTTCCTCCAGACCGGGCCCGGGCGAGTCGCCGAAGCCGCGCAGGTCAGGAAGAATGAATCGCCGTTGTCCGGCCAGCGCTGACACGACGCCGGTGAACATCGCGGCCGACAGCGGGAAGGCGTGCAACAGCACGACCGGCATGCCCTCGACGTCGCTGCCGTGGTCGGTGTAGGCGAGTTCCACAGTCATACGCCGACCCTAGTGATCTACGAGCCGCGGCGGATCCGCGCGTTCCAGCAGCCGGTGTGCCAATGCCGCCGCTCGTCGATTCCTTCACCGGTGAAGCTCGTACTCTGCGTCGGCCACGCGACGACGTGCGGGGTCGCCGGACGGATGAGTTGATCGCAGCCCGGACATCGGTAGGGCTTGGTGGACGAGCTGCCGGTGATGCGCCGGACCACCCATTCGCCGTCGGGCCAGGACTCCACCGATTCGTACATGCCCCTATCGTCGCTCAACAGGTCGCGAGCATGTCGGCCAAGGCGCTCTTCTCCGCGGCGTCGATCGTCAAGGCCCAGTCGTGCTTGACGTCGATCCAGTGCCGACTGTAGTAGCACCACCAGTTCGTGTTGTCCGGGCGCCACTCGGCCGGGTCCTTGTCGCTCTTGGCGCTGTTGCTCGAGCCCGAGACGGCGATGAGCTGCCCGCGCGAGAGGTCGTTGGCGAAATCCGCGCGCTTGGCGTCGGTCCACGATCGGGCTCCCGAGCGCCACGCTTCGGCCAGCGGAACCATGTGGTCGATGTCGACGTCCGCGGGGTCGCTCACCCAGATCTGGTCGTACACGCTGTACCACCGGCCGCTGGTCGGGTAGCAGTCGTTGCCGGTCTCGACACCGGCCCCGTCACGGCGGAGGACGACCTCTCGCGTGTTGCAGTTTCCTTCCTGCGCGCGCCAGTGCGGAAACCGGTCGCGGGAGTAGCCGTCGTCGGATTGTGGCGCGCTGACGGTGATGGCGGCCAGTTGGGCCTGTGCTTCGTTCACCGACGGTGGGTCGGGCGGGTAAGCGGCGGCCGGGCCCGGTATGGCGACGGCCAACCCGAGAGCGGCGACGGCGGCGACCAGGACGCGAAGCAGTCGATTCGACATGGCCTTGACCTTCCGATTGGCTCGAATTGACCGTTCGCGTCAAGGATGCCCGACATGCCGCGTTCTGTCAGCACCTGCGCGCGGCGTTCAACATCCATTCGCCGAGCTGTGGCCGGTACTTCAGAACAGGGCTATCGTCATCGCACGGGAGTGTGACCGATGCCTGATGCTGAGCAGACCGCCATCGTGCACGAACAGACGGCGCAGCTGCACGCCAAACATCGCCACCTCGGCCATGATCAGGTCATCTCGTTCTATCCGCCACGGATGCGGGCTCAGGCGCATCTGTTCGGTGTCGCGTACACGCACGTCGACGGCACCCGGTGGAACTTCGGCGACTGGGACTACCCGTTCCCGTTGCAGTCGATCGCCAAAGTGTTCATCCATGCTCTGGCGCTGCAGGACAACGGCCGCGAAGGCACGCTGCGCCACGTGGGCGTCGAGCCGAGCGGCGACCCCTTCTACGAGATCACGTTTGACGAGACCAACAACCGGCCGTTCAATCCGATGATCAACGCCGGGGCGCTGGTGACGACCAGTCTGATACACGGCGACACCAGGGACGAGAAGGTTGCGCGCCTCTTGCAGATGCTGCGGACCTTTTCCGGCAACCACCGTCTGCAAGTCGACGAGGAAACCCTCGCCCGCGAACTCGAGTCGAACGACCGCAACCTCGCGTTGAGCTACTTGATGCGTAGCCTCGGCATGCTCACCGGCGACGTGTACGACAACCTCGTCGTCTACCTATCAGCATGTTCGGTCAAGGTCACCGGGCGCGAACTGGCCGACATGGGGGCCACTCTCGCCAATGGCGGGGTCCACCCGGTCACCGGACAGCGGGCGCTGCCTCGGGCCCTGGTCCGCGATGTCGCCACCGTGATGCTGATGTGCGGCATGTACACCGCGGCCGGCCAGTGGGCCTACGACGTCGGAATCCCGGCGAAGAGCGGGGTCAGCGGCGGGCTGCTCGTGGTGCTCCCGAACCGCTTCGGCGCCGGCTTCTTCTCCCCGGGCCTGGACCGGCACGGCAACAGCGTTCGTGCCGTCAACATGTGCCGCGACCTGTCGAACCGATTGGGTCTGCATGTCTTCGCCGACTCCGCCGACACGACATTCGGGCGCCGGGAGCCGGTCGATGCTGATCAAGCGCTTAGGCGAGAGCCGACCAGCGCCGGAGAAGGCGCGCCTCGATCGCCGCGAAGACAGCGTTCATGAACGCAGCACCGGCCAAATGATCGCCAGCACCACGAGTCCGGACGGCGAGATCGATGCCGCACCGGCCCTCTCTACCACTACACACCCCACCGCAGGAGCCATAAGCATCGCCTATGGAATAGTTAAGGATAGTTTGGATTGCCTTTGTACTCCAGCCATGCCAATGTGTGCGAAACACGCGGTCTACCAGGTTGCTCACCAGCTAGTGGTACGCACACGCAGGGAAGGAAGCACACATGAGTGAAGATCGACGCTCGCCGGACCTCCGCATGACGCGGCGTCGCCGCACCAGCGCGGTCGTCATCGGCGTGCTCCTGGCCGCCCTGTTGGTCCTGCCTTGGCCGCAGAACATGCCGAAACCGATCATTCTCGGAATCATCCCGGCACCGCTGTTCTTCTGGGTTCTCTGGACCGGGGCCTTCATCGCCTACGTCGCGTGGATCGCCTTCCGCTGGGATCCGTATGCGGACGTCGTGAGGCGAAATGCACCCGCCAACGACGATGAGCGCTGAAAGGCAGGACGTAGTCGATGTCTGTCACCGCCATGTGGATCGCTCTGTCCTGCTTCGCACTTGTGATGGTCGCGCTCGGATACCTGGGCCATCGCGGCACCAGCAATACCATGGAGGACTTCGTCCTCGGTGGGCGCAAGCTCGGGATGCTGCCCGCTTTCTTCACCGTCACTGCCACGCTGTTCAGCGCGTTCTCCTACTTCGGCATCACCGGCCAGTACTACACCGACGGCATCGGCGCCTGGATCCAAGTCGCCACCACCGCTGCAGTCGGGCCGATCTTGTACTTTGCCGGCACGCGGATCTGGCTGGTCGCTCGCCGCTACGGATTCGTCAATGTCACCGAGTACCTGTCTGATCGCTTCAACAACCGCTTGGTCGGGCTCGTGGCCGGCCTGATCATGATCAGTGCACTGGTTCCGTACATGGGCGCGCAGTTCCGCGGCAGCGGGCTCACGCTGGACGCCGTCACCAACGGGGGTATCCCGTACTGGGCCGGAGCGATCTTCCTCGCCACTGTCGTCACTCTCTACGTCATGTCCGGCGGTTTCCGCAGTGTCGTCTGGACCGATGTGGTGCAGGGTGCGCTGATGTACGTGCTGCTCGGCGTGGCAATGCTGATTCTGGTGTTCTCCGCAACCGGCGGATTCAGCGACCTGATGAACCGCGTCGGCGAGGAGTCCGAGCTACTTTCCAACCCGGGAGCCAACGACTTGTTCGGCTTGCCTTATCTGATCTCGGTGTTGGTCATCTTTGCCGCAGCGCATTTCACCATGCCGCAGCTACAGCAGCGCTGGATGGCGGCCAGAAGTCACACAACGCTCAAGTTCATAGCGCTGTCCCTACCTGTTGGCACCGCGATGATCTACATTTTCTGCTTCTACATCGCGATGGTTGGAGTGGTCACCCGTCCGGGCGACGAGCGGCCGGAAGCCATCTACCCATCGATGATCATCGACGTGCTGCCACAATGGCTCCTCCTCCTGGCGATCCTTGCCATCATCGCTGCTACCGGCAGCACGGCGAACTCGATCGTGCTGACCCTGGGTTCGATGGTGGCCAAGGAATACGTCGGCCGACGCTATAACGCCGACCGGTTCTTGACCATGACTACACGAATCATGCTGCCATTCCTCGTGGCCGGCGGGTTGCTGGTCGCGTTCTACGGGCCGAGCACCATCATCGGGATCATCGTAGAGATCACCTGGCCGGCGGTCTTTCTCATCTTCCCGACGCTTCTGGCCGGACTGTACTGGCGGCGTGCGACGGCCGCCGCAGCGGTGGCCTCCATGTTGATCTCGGAGACGCTGTTCATCTGCCTGCACCAAGGGTGGATCAGCATTGACCTGTCCGGCTGGCACCCGGCCATCCCGGCCGGCCTCGTCGGCGTGCTGGTACTCGTCGTTGGCAGCCTGATGACCCAGCCACCGCCGAAGGAGCACGTCGATCGGCATTTCGCCATGTTCGAGGAGCCAGCCCAGGTGAGCGTATGACGAAGCAGCCGGTTGCCGTCGTCACAGGCGGCTCGGCCGGTATCGGCAAAGCTGTTGGTAATCGGCTCCGCGCCGAGGGTTACCGAGTGGTCTCGTTGTCAAGGCAAGGCGGGGAGTACCGCGCCGACGTCAGCGATCCGGTCGCCGTCGACGCCGCCGCAGCCCAGGTCTTAGCCGACACCGGCGGGGTCGACGCCCTCGTCACCTGCGCCGGGATCGTGGGGCGCGAGCACCTCGCCGACGCATCGCCGGAGCACATCGCGCGGCAGGTCGGCGTGAACCTGATGGGCACCATGCATGCCTGCCGGGCGTTTTCCGCGGCACTCACCGAGTCACGCGGCACCATCGTGACGATGAGTTCGTCCATCGCCGCCAGCCCGCAACACGGGACAAGCGCCTACGCCGCCGCCAAGGGCGGTGTCGAAGCTTTCACCAAGGCATTGGCGTTGGAGCTCGCGCCTGGCGGGGTCCGGGTCAACGCGGTGCGGCCAGCGCTCGTCGAGAGCCGGATCTGGATCAATGCCGGAATGGATCCGAAGAAGTATCGCGCGCTACTCGAGCAGCGGGCGGCCGAATATCCGCTCGGCCGGGTCGGTCAACCGGAGGACATCGCCGCGGCTGTGGCTTTCCTGGTATCCGCCGAGGCGGCTTGGATCACCGGGATCGTCCTACCGGTCGACGGCGGCGGCGGGCTCGTCGGTAAGTGAGCCCAACGGCGCCGCGCCAGCCAGGAACGCATCGATGGCCCGCGAGTACGGCGTCGGGTCGATTCCCTGCTTGGCCAGCCACGCGTCGTCGTAGAAGGACTCGCTGTACCGGTCGCCCCGGTCACAAATCAGCGTCACCACGCTGCCTCGTTCGCCGGCCCGGACCATCTCCGAAATCAGGTGGAAGGCGCCCCACAGGTTGGTGCCCGTGGATGGCCCGGCGGCGTTTCCGGTGACGCTTTTCAGACATTGCATGGCGGCTACCGATGCACCGTCGGGAACGCGCAGCATCCGATCGACGACGCCGGGGGTAAACGACGGCTCCACCCGCGGGCGCCCGATGCCTTCGATCCGCGAACCGGTGGTCGTCACCGTCACATCACCGGTGCACCATGCCTCGTAGTAGGCCGATCCTTCAGGGTCGACGGCGAGCACACTGGAAGGCTGCCGGTGCCGCCGCACATAGCGGCCGATGGTGGCGCTGGTACCACCGGTGCCCATGCCGACGACGATCCAGCGCGGCACCGGAAACCGCTCCAAGCTCATCTGCCCGAAGATTACCTCCGCGACGCTGGGCGCCTCGCACGCTTCGCTCGCCGCCGCCGCGTGAGTGAACTGGTCGAGGTAGTGACCGCCAAGCTCACCGGCCAGCCGGGCAGCCTCGGCATACACCGAGGACGCATCCTCGACCATGTGACACCGTCCGCCGTAGGACTCGATCAGGGCGAGTTTTGTCGGACTGGTACCCCGGGGGACGACGGCTACGAAGGGCAGCCCGAGCAATTGCGCGAAGTAGGCCTCGGAGACTGCGGTGGATCCGCTGGAGGCTTCTACAACCGTCGTTCCCTCCCGGATCCAACCGTTGATCAGCCCATACACCATGAGCGAGCGGGCCAGCCGGTGCTTGAGCGATCCGGTTGGATACACGGACTCGTCCTTGAGGTAGAGATCCACACCCCATGCGCGCGGCAGCGGAAAACGCAGCAGGTGCGTCTCACCGGTGCGGTTGCGATCCGCCTCCAAACGAGCCAAAGCGTCATGCAGCCAGCGGCGATCGGAAAGATCAGGGTCGGACATGACGCCACGATCCCATCCGGAATCCCCCAAAGCAAGACACATATTTGTTAGCGTTGTCATTGGCATTACTTATGGGAGGCCGGTGTGATCGAGATTCGTCACCTCCAGCTCTTGCAGAAGGTCGCTGCCACCGGTTCCTTGTCCGCCGCGGCACGCGAGCTCGGCTTCTCCCAGCCGGCGGCCAGCCAGCAAATGCGCGCGCTGGAACGATCCGTTCGCACGCCCATTCTGTTGCGCAATCCGGGCAACACCACGCTCACCGAAGCCGGGGAGATTCTGCTGCAGCATGCAGAAGAGGTTCTGGCTAGGCTCGCGCTGGCGAAAAAGGAGATCGCGGCCATCACCAACCTCGAGTCCGGCACCGTCCGGCTGGCGTCGTTCCCCAGCAGCAGCGCCACCATCCTGCCGCGGGCGCTGAGCATGGTCAGCCAGCAGCACCCCGGCGTGCACTTCACGTTGGTGGAGGCAGAGCCACCAGAGTCGCTCAGTCTGCTCCGGCAGGGCTCGTGCGAAATCGTCATCGGCTACACGTACCGACGGCCGCTCGAGACTGAGCCGCAGGGCTTGCTGCGGATACCGCTGTGTGACGATCCACTGCACCTGGCTCTCCCCCGGGGCCACCGACTGGCCGGAAAGACGCAGCCCGTGTCCATGAACCAACTGCGCCGGGAGCGTTGGATCGCCGGGTGTCCCCGATGCCGTCGGCAGCTCGTGGAGACCTGTCAGGACGCTGGGTTCGAGCCGGATATCGCGTTCTCAACCGACGATTACCTGGCCGTGCGCAGCCTCGTTTCCGAGGGTTTCGGCGTGGCCCTGCTGTCCGGCCTCATGCTGTCCTCCGTCAGGCTCGGTACGTTGGAGTTGTGTGCCGTCAAACCGGCGCCGGTGCGGGCCATCAGCGCCTACACGACGCCCGCGCTGGCCAAGGTGCCAGCAGTGCGGGCAACGTTGGAGGCACTGGCCACCATCAGCCGCAAGCTGCGTGCCGAGGGCGGCCCCGGGCCGCTTCCGGTGAGCGGCTGAGTACTCACGGCGTCGCCGTGCTGTAAAGCCCCCGGCCGACCGCCAGCTTCACGCCGTCGCCGTTGGCCACCAGAGCATCGGCGACGCCCAACGTGCGCCCGCGCCGCACCACGGTCCCGACTGCCCGCAGGTAGTCGCCCGGTTTGGCCGGGCGCAGATAATCCATCCGTAGGTCGATGGTGGGAAGCCCGATCCCAACCTGGGTGACCAAGGCGAAATCTGCCGCGATGTCAGCCAGGGTGGCCAGCAGCCCACCGTGGATGTAGGTACCGTCGGTGTTGCCGCAGAACTCGGGTCGGCCCGCCATACCGATGACCACCTGGCCGGGCTTGGCGTCCAGCAGTTCAAGGCCCAGCCACTTGTGGTAAGCCGGTCCGGTCAGCAGCGATTCGACCAGATCGCGGTTTACGTCGTCGTTACTCGTCACGTCGTCTCCGTTCCTATGTACGCTGCTGAGCCAGTTCGACCAGGCGGGCGCGGTCGGTCTTGCCGGTACCGCCGACGGGCAGCTCGTCGACGAACCACACCCGCCGCGGATGTGCGTGCGGCGCGCCCTCGGCCAGGGCGTACTCCTTCACTTGTTGCTCGGTCAGGCTGCCGTCGGCCTTCACGAACGCGACCGGGACCTGACCCTTTTGCGGATGCGCGACGGGGACGACGGCCACCTGTCGCACGCCCGGCATGGTCAACAGCAGTTTCTCCACCTCGATCGGATACACGTTCTCTCCGCCGACGTTCATCATGTCGTCGGCCCGGCCGAGCACCCGGTACCAGCCGTCAGCGTCGGCGATGGCGAGATCTCCGGTGCGCAACCAGCCATCCCGGCTGATTTTCGACGCGGTCACGGCCGGCAGGTTGTAGTAGCCGAGAGTGACGCCAGGGTTGCGGACCCACATCTCACCGACATGACCGACTGGCACCTCCGGCGCATCCGACACGCCCCGGTCCGGCATCTCCCCGACGTTGAGCAGATGGACCTCGCAGCCGGGCAGCGGCTTGCCCGCCTGGCCGTAGCGGGGCTCACCGGATCGTGGCGTCATCAGTACCTGCGGACCGCCCTCGGTCAGCCCGTACGCCTCGATGACGGGCACGCCGAGGCCGGTGGTGAATCGGCGGCCAAGCTCGTCGGACAGCGGCGCTGAGCCACAGATGACGAACCGAAGAGAGGACAGGTCGTGTTTCTCGTGCTCCCCGCTGTCCAGCAATAGCTCGTAGGTGGCTGGCACGCCGGTGGTGTAGGTGCAGGCATGACGCTCGACCTCGGCCGGTATGCTGGCTGGCTTCGGCGACTCCCCGATGACGATCGTGCCACCCACCAGCAGAAGTGGCTTGACGACGCAGATCATCGCGTTCTTGTGGTGAAGCGGCGCGGTAACGAGGCCGCGATCGTCATCGGCGAGTTCCCAGACGGCGGCGACGGTCGAGGCATTCCAGTACTGGCCGCCATGAGTGAGCAAGCAGCCTTTCGGCGCGCCGGTCGAACCGGACGTATAGGGCTGCAGGCAAACGTCACCGGGATCGACGGGCTGAGCATCGGCGCTCGTACCGGCGGGCGCTGGACCGCTGGGCGTCGTCCAGCCGGTGTCAGCGGCGGTCAGCGTCGGCGTGCCCGCGGGCTCGGCCAGTTCGGCGGCCCGGTCCGCCAGCTCCGGCTGCGTCACGAGTACGGCCGGAGCCGCATCGGCCAGCACGTGCCGCAGGGAAGCCAACCCGGCCCTCGTGTTGAGCGGCACCGCCACAGCGCCGATCCACATCACCGCGAGCAGGGCTTCGATGAACCGGTGATGGTTCGAGAAGAGAAGGGCCACCCTCTGCCCCCGCTCCACTCCACATCCGCGCAGCACGGACGCGGTGTACCGCACCGACTGGTCCAGTTCGGCATAACTGATGGCACGGCTGCCCTGACGGATGGCAATCCGGTCCGGGTGCTCGGTGGCCTTACGCAAAAGCCGAACCGCGAGATTGGTGGCCGCGAGATCAGCGACAGTGCGGGGCGCGCTCACGGTGTGATGACGACCTTGCCGAACACCAGCCGGTCTTCGATCAGCCGTTCGGCCTCGCGGATCTGATCGAGCGGGAGCACGCGGTCGATGACCGGCTCGAGCCGGCCGTCGTGCACCATCTCCAGCAGAGCCTCCAGGTCCTCGCGGCGCCAGCCGTTGCTGCCCCGGATGTCCAGTTCCCGCACCCAGACATACGGCTGATACTGGGTGACCTCGTAACCGCTGGTGGCGCCGCAAGTCACCACGCGTCCGCCCGGCTTGGTAGCCCGGATGGACTGCTGCCAGGTGGCCGCGCCGGTGTTGTCGACCATGACGTCCACCCCCTGCTTGCCGGTGGCCTTCCAGATCTGCCCGCCCCAATCGTCGGAGCTGGTGTCGACGAGGATATCGGCGCCCAGCTCGCCGAGTCTCTTCAGCTTGTCTTGTGAGCTGGCGCAGGCGATGACGGTCGCGCCCGCGGCCTTGGCGATCATGACGGCACCGGTGCCGAGGCCACCGGCCGCGCCGAGAATGGCCACGGTCTCCCCGGCCTTCAGGCCACCACGTGTGATCAGCTGACGGCGGGCGGTGCCGTAGGCGATCGGCAACGCTGCGGCCTGCTCGAAGCTGACCTCGTCGGGCAGGGGGATGCAGTTGGTGTCCGGGACGGAGGCGTACTCAGCCAAGCCACCCTGCATGTCCTCACCGAGCGCCTTACCGTCGATCAGGGGATCGATCAGCACGCGCTGGCCGGGTTCGAGGCCCCTCACCTCAGCGCCGGTCTCCGCCACATCTCCGGCTATATCGCCGCCGGAGATGTGGGGTAGCGGCAGATTCGCGCCGGCCACTCCCTTGCGGACGAAGACGTCGAGGTGGTTGAGCGAGCAAGCGCGCACCCGAACCAGGACGTCGCGTGGCCCAACAAGCGGGCGCGGATGGTTCTGGACAATGCGGCCCTCGGGACCACCGCGCTTGATGATGACGGCCGCGCGCATGTCCGGCCCGCTGGTGGGGTGGCTCTCCACTCTGACCTCCGGCTGGTGAGACGTCGTGATGTACCCAACTCTGGGTGCTCGCCTACTCTGTCCATCCCGCTCACCAAAAAGCAAGACAGCAAAAGTTTAAGCTTCGCATAAGCCAGCCTTATTGGGGGGTTGGATGCGGAGCAGCGATACCGTGGCCCCATGCGCGTTGAAGTCGACCACGTTGTATGGGCGAGCCCGGACCTGGGCGCGCTGGTGGAGCGAGTCGCGGAACTCACCGGGGTGACGCCGGTGTTCGGCGGACGGCACGAGGGCCGGGGCACGCAAAACTACCTGCTAGGACTAGGTGGCGAGCGCTACCTGGAGCTGCTCGGGCCAGACCCGTCACAGCCGGAACCAGATCTCCCCCGGCCGATGCGCGTCGACGAGCTGACCGGACCTGCCTTGGTGGGCTGGGCGGTGCGGACGACCGCCATCCACGACGTGATCACCGCCGCCCGGAACCATGGCTACGACCCCGGTGCCGTGACGGAGATGTCCCGCCGCACCACTGACGACACGCTGCTGACGTGGCGTCTCACCCCGCCCGAGGGAGGGCTCGACGGCGTTGTGCCGTTCGTCATCGACTGGCTCCACAGCCCGCACCCGGCGACGCGCCTACCATCCGTCGAACTAGCTTCGCTGACCGTGCACCACCCCGAGCCAGCCCGGGTGAGTGCAGCGCTGACTGCCCTGGGTCTTCTGGATGAGTCAGTGGTCACCGTGGCGCCAGCCGCAAGACCCGGCATCACTGCCGTTGTCACCACCCCACACGGCGACGTCTCGATCCCATGAACGCCGCTCACATGTTGATCATGTGCCCGGCGATGCCGTCGACGGCTTCCTTGACCGCTTCGGACAGCGTCGGGTGCGCGTGAATGTTGCGCCCGACCTCGTCGGCGGTCAGGTCCCACATCTGAGCCAGCGTCAACTCCGGTAGCAACTCGGTGACGTCGGGCCCGATGAGGTGGGCCCCGAGCAGCTCGTTGTGCTCGGCGTCAGCGACGATCTTGACGAAGCCGGTGGCGTCCCCGAGGCCGTGCGCCTTGCCGTTGGCCATGAACGGGAACTTGGACACCTTGACCTGGTGCCCGAGTTTC
>NZ_DAHVSH010000127.1:0-2964 GCF_027324685.1 Haloactinopolyspora sp. | reverse complement strand
CATTATGCGGGTGATCTTGTCAAGCCCCCCCGTTCTGGGTTGCCTCAGCCGGCCTGGGTGTCGATGCGTTCGAGGAGACCGGCGAAGATCTTCTGCCGTCCCACCTGGCCCTTGCGGGCGGCGTCGTCACGCTGGCGTTGGAGGGTGGGCTTGAAGTCGATGGTGGTGACGAAGAAGGTGCAGGACTCGCAGATGGACTCGTAATGGCAGTCGAGCTCGACCGGTCGGGCGCAGTATCCGTTGCCGAGCATCCGCTGGTGCATCTCCCGGCGGAGCTTGGTCATCTCGTTGCCCTCGGCGTCGGCTGGGAGTTGTCGTGGCGCGTTATAGAGGGCTTCGACCTTCTCGCTGACGGAGAAGTACTCGTCGGCCACGGTGCGATCAGCGATGCGCGCGTAGACCATGGTCATCCGCATGGACCGGTGGCCGAGCAGAGCAGCGATCGCTTCGAGAGACATGCCTCGATTGATGGCCTGGGTGGCCAGAGTGTGGCGGAGCTGGTGGGCGGTGACCCGGTCGATCCCGGCTGATTCGCAGACCTCGGTCAGGGCCTTTTCCAGCATCGCTTCGCCAATCGGTCTGCCGTTGCGGATGAACAGCAGGTCGCTGCGCAGCCGGGCGGGGCGCTGTGCGATCCACTCGTCCAGGAGAGCTTTCAGCTGCGGGTGGAGCGGGATGTAACGGTCGTTGTGGAGCTTGCCGAGTGGGACGCGCAGCCAGAAGCTGGAGCCGATCTGCACGACCGAGTCGACAGTGAGGGCCATGAACTCGCCGCGGCGCATCCCGGTGCGGGCCAGGAACTCCACGCACAGGCGGGTGAACAAGTCGGGATGGGCTCTGGCCGCAGCGATGAGCCGGGCGGCTGCGCCGTCGTCGATGAAGCGCGGCAGGGGCTGATCGCGGATGGGGAAGTCTCCGGCGAAGACGAGCACGCCTCGGGGGACGTCGTCGCCATCCCATTCGCTGAGCCGTTCGAAGCAGGTCCGCAACGCACCCAGATGTTGGGCGATGGTGTGGCGGTGGAGTGTTCCGCCCTTGCTCGATGGCTTGCGGGACAGGTGCAGTTTGAACCCTTCGATGTGGCGGCGGCGGACATCAGCAACAGCGGCGACGTCCGGATCGAAGCCGGCCAGGAAGGTGACGAACTCCCGTAATGCCCGTTCGATCGACTCGACCGTCGACGTGCGCAGCGACAGGCGCACCTGATCGAGGTAGTCCGAGAAGGTGCGGCGCAAGCGTTCGGGAACGGAGTCCCACAGCGCTTGACGTTCGGTCCGCCGGTTCCAGGCGCGCCGGGCCAGGGGACGGTCGTTCCATCCGAGGTGGAACGCGGTGATGCTGGCTTGATGGAAGTCCCGCGCGAGGGCGTGCCCATCGCGATAAGTCCCCGCTTCAGCCATGGCGGCCAGAAGCCGGTCGCGAGCGTCGACGAGCTGCTCTGAGGTCACGGTGTCGGGTTCGACGCCGTGAATTCCCGCTGCCTTGGCCATCGCCGACCACTGCTGGACAAGCGACTTGCCCCCGAAGCCCAACTCAGCGGCCATAGCGGCGAAGGAGGCGAACTCGTCGGGATATACCCACTTGCTGATGCCGCCCAGGTAGGCCGGAACCCGGACCAGGTACTCGGGGCTGACCGTGAGGCGACAGGTGGCGATCAGCCATCCGACCGTCCGTCGATACTTGGCCGGCAGCCGGCACTGCTCGTCAACGGCCATGGCCGCCCAGCCGTCCGCGCCCATCCGGTCAAAGAACACGCGGGTCACCGACACCACGGGGGGACCGACGTACATCCCGGCTGACGCCAGAGCCTGGAGATAGGCATCGGCGAGGCCGTCACCGGCCTGAGGTGCTGGCGCGCTGGTCATGGCAGCACCTCTGCGTCGATCACCTGAACGGCACGCAGGTACTCGTCGGCCAGCCAGTCGTTGGCCAAATGCAGATAGATCCGAGTGGACTCGATCGACCGGTGTCCCGCCTGTGCCTGGATCGCCTCGAGTGCCATCCCGGCCTCCCGCAGGCGGGTGAAGCAGGTGTGGCGCAGCTGATGGCAGGTGAGCCGATCGAGCCCAGCTCGTCGGCGAGCGCCGCCGAGGATCTCGTCCAGGCCGGCGGAGCTGAGCGCCTGACCGCGGCGGGCTCCTTTCAACACGACGAACACCCGGTCCGTCGAGGATTCCGGCGGGCGTTCTCGCTCCAGATAGCGGCCCAGACTGGCGAAGAACCGGGACGAGACGGGAACGATCCGCTGGGCGCCGCCCTTGCCGTCAGCCACGAACAGCCGCCGTTCCCCGGCCCGAACGTCGCTCAAGCGCAGACCGAGCACCTCGCAGCGACGCAAGCCGCCCAACAGCATCGCGTCGACCATTGCCCGGTCCCGGTCGGTGCGCAGCGCCGACATCAGGGCATCCACCTCTGACGGTGAGCACACTCTCGGCAACGTCCGAGGCGTGCGGATCAGCGGCACCGTCCTCGACCTCGGCCCCGAACGCGACCACCTCGTGGCCAGCCCTCTGGGCACCGGGTTCGCCATCACGGCCACGTCATCGCGGACGACCAGATAGGCGAATAGCCCCGAGACGCTCGACAGGCGACGCCGAATCGTCCGAGCCGACAGACCTCGCTCTCGGTCCTCCAGCCGCACCACTGTGGCCCCTTGACGCGGTCGTCTTTGATGCTGAAGGAACTCGAACAGATCCTTCGAGCAGACCTCGGTCGGTCGCTTGCCGATCACGGAGAAGAACACCTTCAGATCTGAGGCCGCCGCCAGCAAGGTGTTCTTCCGAGCCCGTGCCGCGACGAACGCCAGGTAGTCATCGACCAAGGGGTCCCCGAACGTGATCACCAACTGGCCGTCCCCATCAATCCGGCGCTCCACCCGCGGCACGAACGCCCGGGTCTCCTCCATCGCGCCATGCTTGCCGCTCGCAACAGCCCCGTGGTGGATCACATGCATATCCAACATCG
>NZ_DAHVSH010000111.1:0-7106 GCF_027324685.1 Haloactinopolyspora sp. | reverse complement strand
CACCGGGGGCGACGATCGACGTGTCGACGATTCGTCTCCGCTGACGCGAGACGTACGGCCAGTTCGGCACCGTCGACGGGGCTTGCGCCCACATCTAGCTCTTACCCTTGATCTTTCGCAGCACACTGGTCATCCGGGCACCTTTTCCGTCGAGAGGTTTGACATCGAGAATGTTTACGACGACTGAGCGCGCCGGCCTGCGCGACGATCTGGTCGAAACCGCTCATGCTGATGAGGAGATCGTCGGAGCCGCCCTGGTCGGTTCCGCGGCGGCCGGGCTCGAGGACGCATGGTCCGACATCGACCTGGTTCTGCAGGTGAGCGACGACGCCGTGACGGACGATGTGATCAGCCGTTGGACGCGCAGGCTCTACGACCGGCACGGCGCAGCCCACCACCTCGACGTCACGGCCGGCGGGGTTCTGTACCGGGTGTTCTTCCTCGACTCGTCCCTGCAGGTCGACATCTCGTTCTGGCCAGAAGACCAGTTCCGGGCGACCGAGCCGGCGGTCAAGGTGCTCTTCGGCACCGTCGAGCACGCGCCCAGGTCAAGCGGGCCGGACGTGTCGCAGGTGATCGGGTGGGCCTGGCTGTATGCACTGCACTCGCGCTCGGCGATCGCACGTGAACGCTCCTGGCAGGCGACGATGATGCTCGACCACCTCCGCGACCAGCTTCTCGTGCTGGCATGTCTGCGCCATGACCTCAACCCACATCACGGACGAGAAGCAGATCGCCTGCCCGCCGCGTTCTTGGACGCGCTCCGGAGCGCGCGCGCCACGACCACGTCGGCATCGGAGTTGGCGCGAGCGCACGATGCCTTGGTGCGGATGCTCATCGACGAGGTCACCGCTCAAGACCCGGTGCTCGGCGGACGGCTGAGCACTCCGCTCGAAATGCTGGCCCGCATCGATGAGTAGCGATAGTGCCTCGGCCGCGGCGCAGCGGAACGTCGGTGCGCTGCAGCGAGCGCTTCTCTGGGGTGCAACGATCGCCAGCGCCAGCGTGACGGCGGCGCTGGTCTTGGCATCTCTGCGACTCGGCGAGCTGTGCACGCGCCTGCTGATCCAGTTCGAGGACACCAGGGGCTTCAACCACGCGCACATGGAGCGGACGCGTTTCGCAGGCAGCTGCGTGCTTCGGTCCGACGAAGGTCAGGAGTTGTCGGTGAATTACGGCGCCGGCTATGCCCTGCTTCCTCTCGTTCTCGCCGCTGTGACGACGCTCATCCTCGTCGTCGCGCTCTACAGTCTGTACGTGAGAAGGCTGCGCCGGTGATGCCAGGCAGGAACCTGACGGCTGACGGATGCGCTGCTCACTCCAACTTGAGCGCGCCTCGCACGTCACTGAGCAGTCCGGTCATGGCCTGTTCAGCACCGTTCGCATCGCCGGCGCATATGGCCTCCATGACGGCCTCGTGGTAGCCGATGGTCTCCGGAACCGGATATTCAGAACGGCCGTGGCTGGGTGACTCTTTGAGAACCTCCGCGATCGGGTCGGCCAGCGCGGCGTACATCTCGTTGCCCGACGCCGTCAGGATGATGCGGTGAAACTCGATGTCGGCGGAGAGGTAGCGCATGGGGCGGCGCGCCGTACCGTAGCGACGCATCTGTTCAGCAACAGTGCGGAGCTCGTCTCGTTGCTCCTCGTCGGCGCGTAGCGAGGCGAGATGAGCGGCGATGGGCTCGATGCCGAGTCGCAGCTCGGTCAGCGAGCGCAATTGGGCGGTGCGGTGTTTGCTGTCCAGCCGCCACCGAATCACGCGGGCGTCATAGACGTTCCAGTTCTGCTCAGGGGAGATGCAGATGCCGGTGCGCCGCTGTGAGGTGACCATCCGCAACGACTCGAGAATGCGCATGCACTCTCGCGCTACTCCACGCGAGACGGAGTAGCGCTGTTGCAGTTCATCGAGCGTCAGTATCGACTCGGCCGGCAATTCGCCGCTGACGATGTCAGAACCCAACTCGTCGAGAACCGCCGAGTGCAGGGTCGAGGCCGACATGTGATCACCCTATTCAGAGTCCGGTCCGGCCGGGCCGGACGACGTTACGCCAGGGCTCGGCGCCCAGCAGAGCTGCCGCGTTGTGGGCGATGAGCTCGGCATATCCGCGCGGGCGACCGCCTGCAGCGTGGGGGCTGATGATGACGTTCGGCAGCGTCCACAGCGGTGAACCAGCGGGCAGCGGCTCGGTCTCGAACACGTCCAGTGCGGCACCGCCCAGGGCTCCCCGGCGCAGCGTTTCGGCCAGTGCCTGTTCGTCGACGGTGCTGCCGCGTCCGACGTTGACCAACCACGCGGTGCGGTGAAGCCGGGCCAGACGTTCTGCGCTGAGTGCATGCCGGGTGGCATCCGAACCCGGCAGGATCATGATCAACAAATCTGTGTCCGGGAGTAGGGCATCCAGCCCGGCTTCGTCGACGACGGGGAAGCCGTCGCGTTCCCCCGCCGAGCGCGCCACGCCGGTGACGTGCGCGCCAAGCATGCGCAGGTACGGCGCCAGAGTCCGGCCGATGCCCCCAAAGCCCCAGATGACGCAGCGGGCGCCGGCCAGCGTGGTGAGTTCGCGAGAGTTGTCGAGGTCTTGCAGCCCACCGCGGTCGCTCCATTCGCCTCGGCGTTGGGCGTCGACCAGGAGGTCCAGCCGCCGAGCCGCCGCCAGACACAAGGCCAGAGCGTGCTCGGCCACCGTCGCGTCGTGCAACGTGGCCCCGTTGCATATCGTGACCGCCGGGCCGAAGCCGGCCGCCGTCACCGGCTCGTATCCGGCGCCGAGCGTCTGCACCCAACGCAGCCGGGGCAGCCGGTCGACGGCGGCACGAATCCACTGCGCGCTCGCCCCCCACAGCACCAGGCCCTCAGCGTTGCTCGCGGAGTCCGGCACCGGCGCTGCCGGGTCGTACGACACCGCGCGGACACCGTCCGGCAGCGGGATCGCGGTGTCGATCGTCGTGGGCAGCAAGATTTCAGCAGCTGCGGTCATGATCAGTCCTCCGCCTCGAGCGCTTGACGGCGTTGCCGGACCATCGGCAACGCCGTGCTGACCAGTACGGCGATCGCAGCAACGAGCAACACGATCGCCGTCGGCGAGGAGACGAAGATGTCGAAGCCGCCATCGGAAAGTACCAGGGACCGGCGGAAGTTCGTTTCGAAGATCGGGCCCAGGATGAACGCGAGAACGATCGGTGCGGGCGGCACGCCGATGCGCCGGAGCAGATAGCCGGCGAGACCCGCTGCGACCATGACACCGACGTCGAAGGTGTTGCCGTTGATGCTGTAAGCCCCGACGATCAGGATCGCCACGGTCAGGGTGGCCATCACGGCAGGTGGAATCCGCGCGATCCGCACGAACACCGGCAGCAGCGGGATGTTCATGATCAGCAGGATGAGGTTACCGACGACCATCGAGCCCACGACGCCCCAGAAGATGTCGGGGTGGTCGGAGATCAGCGCCGGCCCCGGGGTCACGCCCTGGATCAGCAGCGCACCGAAGATGACGGCCAGGACGCCGTTGGGCGGGAAGCCCAGCGTGAGCAGCGGGATGAACGTGGAGATGCTGGCCGCGTTGTTCGCGGTCTCCGGACCGGACACCGCTTCGGGTGCGCCGTGACCGAACCGTTCCGGGCGCCGCGAAACCTTGCGCTCGGTGCCATAGGACACCAGGGACGCCAGTACTCCCCCGCCGCCCGGGACGAGGCCGAGCCCGGTGCCGATGATCGAGCCGCGGCCGATGGCGCCGGCGTTGTCCCGTAGATCGCGGCCGGTGGGCAGGACCCGGCCGACCTGACGGATCGTGGACTCGCCTCGGCGGTTGTCGACGATGTTGACCAGGATCTCGCTCAGCCCGAACAGCCCCATGATCACCGCGACGACGTCGATGCCGCTCATGAGTTCAGGCACGCCGAAGGCCCATCGGCTCGAGCCGGTCATCGGGTCCTGCCCGATCGAGGCCAGCAGCAGGCCGATGCCCACCGCCACCAGCGATTTCGCCATCGTCCCCGCGGAGGTGTAGGCGACCAGGATCAGTCCGAGAAACGCCAGAACGGCATACTCCGGCGAGCCGAAGTTCAACGCGAAGTCGGCCAGCGCCGGCGCGAACAACACGAGGCAACAGGTGGCGATGAGGCCGCCGACGAACGACCCGATGGCGGCCAGCCCCAATGCCCGGCCGGCCTGGCCCTGCTTGGCCATCTCGTGGCCGTCGATGGTGCTGACCACCGAGGCGGCCTCGCCGGGGATACGGAGCAGAACCGAGGTGATCGTCCCGCCGTACATGGCGCCGTAGTAGACCCCCGCAAGCAGGATGACCGCCGTGGACGGCTCCAGGCCGAACGTGATCGGCAGCAGCAGGGCGACCGTCGGTGCCGGGCCGAGCCCGGGCAGGACACCGACCATCATGCCGACGGACACCCCGAGGAGCACGAACAGCAGATTCTCGGCACCGAGGGCGAGTTGCAGTCCGTCGAGCAGGTTCTGGAGTACGTCCATGGTTACCGGATCCCGGTGAGTGTGCCCAGGGGAAAGGGCACGTGGAGCAGCTCGATGAAGATGATCACGATGCCTGCCGTGATCGCTCCTGCGCCGATCACGCTGAACAGCGGGCGCGTTCTGGTGATCACGAGGAACCAGTAGAGGCAGACGAGTGCCGTGGTCACGGTGAGCCCCAACAGGGTCAGCAACGACGGCGTCAGGGCGAGCAGCGGCACGGCCAACGCGACAGCGGCAGCATCAGCCCGGGTGATGCGGCTGACACCGTCCACGGCGATACGCGGATTCACCAATGCGACCACCACGAGCATCAAGGTGGCCACCGAGACACAGCCGATCCAGAAGCCCGGCGCAGGCCGGGCCGGCGTACCGAAGTCCAACGTCGTGAACGCCCCGATGGTGGTGACGGTGGCCAGGGCGGTCAGGACGGCGAAGCCGATCCGGCCGAACCTGAGGTCGGCCGGGTCCACGGTGGTGTCAGCCGCGGCGGCCATGTCAGCTTTGGCCCTCGGCATAGTCCGCAGCCGCTTGCTGCAGCAGGTCGGCGACCTCGTCACCGTCGATGAACGAGCTGGGCGCCACGCTCTCACCGAGTCCGTCGACGACCTCCTCGGAGGTCATGCAGGTTTCCATCGCTTCCTCGAGGACCTCGACGACCTCGTCCGGCGTGTCGGGCTGGGTGGCGAGGAACCAGAACGAGTCGGCGTACGGCAGGTCGGAGTACCCGAGAGACTCCAGCGTCGGCACGTCCGGCATGGTCTCGATCGGCTCGGTGATCGCCGTGGCGAGGACCCGGACCTCACCGGATTCCACCCGGGGCAGCACCACACCGGAATCCGCCGACATGTATCCCGCTTGGACCTCGCCGGAGAGCACAGCGTTCATGGTGCCGCCGTTGCCGTCGAACGGGACCGGCTCGATACCCAACTGCGTGGAGGCGATCAGCGCGTTCGCAGAGATGCCAGGCACGCTGGTCGTGCCCGGAACACCGAGCATGACTGTGCCCGATTCGGCGGCGGCGAAGAAATCCTCCGCCGTCTGGAACGGCGATTCCGCGGGAACCACCAGGACGATCGGGGCGGTACCGATCATGCCGAGCGGACGGAAGCTGTCGGCGTCGAACCCGACATCACCTTCCAGGATGGGCGGCAAGACGGCGTTGGCCGCGGTGGTCGAGACCAAGGTGTAGCCGTCCGGTTCGGCATTGGCGAACACGCCGTTGCCCACCGCGCCGGACCCACCTTCGCGGTTCTCCACCACGACGGTGGTGTCGAGCTCCTTCTCCAGGCACGGCGTCAGGATGCGCGTCGACAGGTCGGTGGACGAGCCCGCCGGCACGGGGACGATCACGCTGATCGACCGGGACGGGTAGGAGTCGGAGGCAGCTTCCTCGGTCAGTGAGCAGCCGGTGACCAGCAGCATGCCGGCGGCCGCTGCGGCCGGAATCGAAAGCTTCATGGTTCGGGCCTTCCTGAGGTCGGGGGCGTGCCGGAGCGTCACGCGGTCATTTCGATACGCCCGGGGGAAATACATAGGTGTCGATGTCGGGGATCCGCGGCAACCATTGCTCCGCCCAGCGCCGTTCGATGCCGTCGCGCCAGGTGGTGGCCGCCGCGGTCAGCTCAGCGACCAGGTCAGGGTGGTCGCCAGCCAGGTTCACCGATTCGCCGGGGTCGTCGGCGAGGTCGGCGAGGAACACCGGGTCCGCCGGTGGAAGTCCTTCTTCGAGCTGGCCGTCGAGGACGAGCTTCCATCGGCCGCGCCGGACGGCGGTCTGGCCGCCCTGCTCCCAGAAGATGTCCTCGTGCGGTGACGGGGCACCGTCGGTCAGTACGGGTAACACGTCATGACCGTCCAGCTCGTAGCTGCCCGGGTCGCCTCCGGCCGCGGCCAGCACGGTCGGGAACAGATCCATCGCCGCCAGCGGCTCGCTGATGACCTGCCCGGGGCGGATCGCGGCCGGCCAGCTGACGATGCCTGGCACCCTGATGCCGCCCTCGAACAGGCTGAACTTGTGGCCCTTGAGGCCGCCGGAGCTGCTGGCCCGGAACGGGGTTTGGGTTCCGTCCAGCCAGTTGCGGATCTCGCGCGACGGGCCGTTGTCGGACATGTAGAAGACCAGGGTGTTCTCCCGGAGGCCTTGCCGGGTGAGCTCGTCCAGGACGCTGCCGACCGCGTCGTCCAACGCGCTGATCATCGCCGCCATGATCATTTGGTCCCATGGCAGGTGAGCGAAGCGTTCCTTGTACTTCGCCGGTGCGTGCAGGGGATAGTGGGGAGCGTTGAACGGCACGTAGAGGAAGAAGGGCTCGGCCTTGTCCGCCGCGTGGCGCACGGCCGTGGTAGCGCGATCGGCGATGAGGTCGGTGAGGTACTCGCCGTCGAGATAGATCTCCTCGCCGTTCTCCCACAGGTCGTGCAACGGCGTGCCCACGTAGGTCTCACCGTTCATCGTGACCCGGCGGTTGTTCGGGCTGTAGTGGATATGCGAGTAGTAGTCCACCGCGCCAGCCAGGTGCCCGAACGTGCGGTCGAAGCCGTGTGCCTCCGGCCGCGACTCCGGCGCGAGGCCCAAGTGCCACTTGCCGACCAGTTCGGTGTGGTAACCGACCTGCTTGAG
>NZ_DAHVSH010000074.1:0-2523 GCF_027324685.1 Haloactinopolyspora sp. | reverse complement strand
GATTCGCTGGCCTACGGGGACACGACCGGGATGGCCACGCCGAGCCGGGTCACGCATCTGGTCGGTGCGACCCGGTCGGCCTTTCCGCAGCTGCCGTTGGGCCTGCACTTCCACAACACGCGCGGCACCGGGCTGGCCAACGTCTATGCGGCCCTGCAGCTCGGGGTGGATGATTTCGACGCCTCGGTCGGCGGGCTCGGCGGCTGCCCCTACGCGCCGGGAGCCTCGGGCAACATCGCCACCGAGGAAGTGGTCCACATGCTCGAGGACATGGGCGTGCGGACCGGCGTGGATCTCGACGCGTTGATCGAGGTCGCGGCGTTGGCCGAGCGACTCGTGGGGCGTCAGCTGCCGTCGCAGGTGCTACGCGCCGGGCCGCGTACGCGCACGACGCCGGTGTGAGGCTACACCGACTCTGAAGCGGGTCGGCGCGACTCGTGCGACGGGAAGACCCAGGTGCGGTAGGACCAGAACCGGAACAGTGTGCCGAGCCCGAGGCCCACGACGTTCGCGGCGATGTTGTCCGCCAGCGGTCCCGACAGCCCGAGGACGTAGCGCGAGAACCCGAGGCAGGCCAGGGCGATACCCAAGCCGATGCCGTTGAGCAGGAAGAACAGCGAGTACTCCCGAGCCAGGCCGGTGCGGGCCCGGTGCCGGAACGTCCACAGCCGGTTGCCGGCGAACGTGACGACCGTCGCCGCGGTCATCGAGAGGGTCTTGGCCCACAGCGGTGAGTCGTGCAGCGGGCCGGCGCCGTCGTCGCCGCTGAACAACAGCGCGTTGAAGATGAGCAGATCGATGACGAAACCGATGCCGCCGACCGTGGCGAACTTCGTCATCTCGCGGACCAGATGGTGGAGTCCGTACCAAACACGCGACGCCGCACCCAGCACTCGCGGGGTGCGGCGCGGCGGCGGCGCGGTATCAAGCACGCGGCCAACACTAAGGCACGATGCGCCTTTCGTCCCAGTGTCAACGACTTCTACGCCTGTGACCTGCGACGGCGCGCGGAGCGATATCGGTCGGTTCGTGTCGGGCGGTGCCGACCGGTCGCGTACGCTCGTGCGTCGTGGGAGACGAAGCGACGTGGCCCGTGGTCGGCATGGTGGGGGGCGGGCAACTGGCCCGGATGAGCCAGCCGCCGGCGGTGGCGCTGGGGGTACGCCTGTCCGTGCTGGCGGCCTCGCCTGAAGCCGCGGCCGCTCAGGTGATCAATTCGCCGGTGGTCGCTGACGAGAAGGCGATGGCCGACCTGCGCGCGTTCGCCGAGTCCTGTGACGTGCTCACCTTCGATCATGAGCACGTCCCGTCGCAGCACTTGCAGGAACTCGAAGCGCTGGGGGTCCCGGTCCGGCCCGGCTCGGCCGCGCTCGTTCACGCACAGGACAAGCTCGTCATGCGCGAACGGCTCACCGCCCTCGGGGTGCCGTGCCCGCGCTACCGCGTGGTCACCGGTCCCGACGAGGTACGGGCCTCGCTGCGCGACCTCGGTGACAGCGTCGTGCTCAAGACCAGCCGGGGCGGCTACGACGGCAAAGGCGTCTGGCTCATCGACGGCGGCACGAGCGCCGAGGTGATCGCCGAGCCGTTCCGCGCCGGGGTGCCGGTGCTGGTCGAAGAGCGGGTGAACTTCACCCGTGAGCTGGCCGCGGTGGTGGCTCGCTCGCCGTCCGGGCAGGCCGTGGCCTATCCGGTCGTCGAGTCGGTGCAGCGCGACGGCATCTGCGTCGAGGTCGTCGCGCCGGCGCCCGGTCTCGACCCGGACTTGGCCGCTGAGGCCCAGCGCACCGCGTTGTCCGTGGCTGCCGAGCTCGACGTCGTGGGGGTGCTGGCCGTCGAGTTGTTCCAGACCGCCGACGACCGGCTGTTGGTCAACGAGCTGGCGATGCGCCCACACAACTCCGCGCACTGGACCATCGACGGCGCCGTGACCAGTCAATTCGAGAACCACCTGCGGGCGGTGCTGGACTTGCCGCTCGGCTCGCCGATGGCTCGCGCGCCGTACACCGTGATGGTCAACGTGCTCGGTGGTGATCTGCCCGACGTCTACCCGGCCTACCGGCATGTCCTGGCTCGCGATCCTGGGTTGAAGGTGCACTGGTACGGCAAGGCGGTGACGCCGGGGCGCAAGGTCGGCCATGTGACGGTGTATGGCGACGACCTCGACGATTTGCGTGAGCGCGCGTGGCACGCGGCGGACTACATCCGAGGAGACATCGATGAATGACGAGCCGGCCCACGGTGACAACGAACCGCGATCAGCGCCCGGGGTAGGTGAGTTGGTCACTGCTCGCGGCGACGGCGCACCGCTGGTCGGCATCGTCATGGGCTCGGATTCCGACTGGCCGGTCATGTCCGCGGTGGGCGATGCGCTGGACGAGTTGGGCGTCGCCTACGAGGTCGGCGTCGTCTCCGCGCACCGGATGCCGCAGGCGATGATCGACTACGGGTCGGCGGCCGATCGGCGTGGGCTGCGGGTGTTGGTCGCCGGTGCCGGTGGCGCCGCTCACTTGCCGGGGATGC
>NZ_DAHVSH010000042.1:0-1503 GCF_027324685.1 Haloactinopolyspora sp. | reverse complement strand
GCCGGCAACGTCTCGCACACCGGCGTCGGCGGCCTCACCCTCGGCGGCGGCTACGGCTGGCTCGCCCGCAAGTACGGTCTGGCCTGTGACAACGTCGAGTCGTTCGAGGTCGTCACCGCTGACGGCGCGCTCGTGCGGGCAGCAGCCGACGAGAACCCCGACCTGTTCTGGGGACTGCGCGGCGGAGGCGGCAACTTCGGAGTCGTCACGAACTTCGAGTTCCGCCTGCACGAGACCGGCACCCGCAGCCTCACCGTCGAGGTCGACTTTCCGCTCGATGACGGCGTCGATGTCATGCACCGCTGGCGTGACCTGCTCGCGGACGCGCCCCGCGAGGCGACCTTCACCGCCGACATCGGGCCAGGATCCGTGCTCACCACCGGCTACGTCTGGACCGGTGACCCGAGTGACGCGGATTTCACCGCGGGCATGGCGCTCGTACCGCGGGTCCGTGCGCTCGGCCGGGCGCCGCTCGGCGAGCGCATCCTCGACCGCAGTTACCTCGAACTGCAGTTCCAGGCCGATGCTGCACACGCTCATTCCATGCGCCGCTACGCCAAGAGCCACTACCTCACGGCCCTACCCGACGATGCGATCGAGGCGTTCGTGCTGCGCGGCACCGCAGACGGCCGCCCTGACGGCGACGTGCCGTTGCCGAATGTGGGGTTCCAGGCCTACGGCGGCGCCGTCGGTGACCTCGCGGACGGCGAAACCGCATTCAGTCACCGGGGCACGCTCGTGGAGTACAGCGCCGGCCTCCGCTGGGACGACCCCGGGCTGGACGAGCCGTACATCGCCAGTGCGCGCCGCGCGGCCATGTCGCTGGACCCGTTCGCCAGCGGCGTCTACGTCAACTCGATCAGCGACGAGGGCACCGCCGGGTTGCGCCGTGCGTACTCCGCCCAGCAACTCGACCGCCTCACGCAGGTCAAGGACACCTGGGATCCGGGCAACGTCTTCCACCTCAACGCGAACATCCCGCCGTCGGGACGGCCCTGACGGACCGAACTGGACACGGGTCCGCAGCCCGGAGGTCACTCCTTGTTGAGCTTGTCCTGCGCTTTGCCCGCGGCTTTCTCCATGACGTTGGGCAGGTCGGTCGTGCCGAAGAAGCGCGAATCGGGCCGGGTGGGGTCGGGCATGGCGGTCCCGCTCGGAGGCTCGGCGACGTACTCGAACTCGCCGGCGCCGTCGGGTGTCGGCCCGCTGGCCCAGGAGCCGTCTCCGGCATGCCGGCCGTCGGAGAAGTTGATGTACTGATAGGCGGCTTCGGTGTACTCGTCGGAGCGGGGGAAGTTGCTCGGCACCGGGAGATTCTCGGCGCCTTCGTCCTGCAGTTCGCGCGCCGCGGCGATCCATTGATTCTGGTGCATGGTGTCGCGGGCGATCAGGAACGACAGCAGGTCGCGCACCCCGGCGTCGTCGGTCATGTGGTACAGCCGCGCCACCTGGAGCCGGCCCTGCATCTCGGCGTTGGCATTCGCCGTGAAATCGGCGAGCAGG
>NZ_DAHVSH010000028.1:0-12453 GCF_027324685.1 Haloactinopolyspora sp. | reverse complement strand
GCCGTGACTCGGCTTCCATCGCGTGCGTAGGAGAGTTCGCCGACCCTCTCGCCGTCCAGGTAGGCGGCATAGGCTTGCGCCGTCCTGGTGATCTCGATGTTCACGTGGTGCCCGCCTCCACACGTCATCATCGCTGCGTGTGATCGTGACCTTTCACCGTAGCCGACGACGTGCTCATGTGCTCAGGTGTGGGCCTGGTGTGGCTGCGTCACAGCGGTCCTGCCACGATGCACGAATGCGTCTTGATCATGTGTCGTATGCGGCCAGACCGGACGGGCTGGATGCCACGGCGCGCGCTCTGGCCGGCGAGCTCGGAGTCGACCTCATCGATGGCGGGGCGCATCCGCGGTTCGGCACCCGCAACCGGATCCTGCCGCTGGCCGGCGGCCATTACATCGAGGTCGTGGCGGCGCTCGAGCACCCGTCGACCGACGACATTCCCTACGGCCAAGCCGTCAAGGCCTGTAGCGAGCAAGGCGGCGGATGGCTTGGCTGGGTGGTCGCGGTGGACGATATCGGCCCGGTGGAGCAGCGACTCGGCCGACCGGCGATGGCCGGCAACCGGAAGCGCCCGGACGGCTTCGAACTGGCGTGGCGGCAGGTCGGGGTGTGTGGGCTGGTGGTCGATCCACAGCTGCCGTTCGTCGTGCATTGGCAGTCCGACCCGGCCGAGCACCCGTCGAAGGGCGGCGACGGCGTCGAGCTGGTGAGCATCGAGATCGCCGGCGACCCGCGCCGGGTGACGGACTGGCTGGGTCAGACGCAGAACTTCCCGCTCGAGGACGTGCACGTGTCGTGGGTGGATCCGGACGGCCCGCCCGGGGTGCGGTCAGTGATGTTCCGGACGGAGGCGGGTCTGGTGCGGCTGTAAATGATCATGTTCACCATGTTTTCTGTCGCACCAACCGGCGTGCACGGGTGGTGTGACAGGCAATTGCATGGTGAACATGATCATTTGAACAGCGGGGAGGGTCAGGCGTCGCGCTTCTTGAACAGCACCCACGCGGCGACCAGGATGATCGCGATGAAGACGGCGAACACCCCACCCGAGGCCCAGCGGTCGAAGTAGTCGAACTCCGGCCCGCCCTGCGGGTCGTAGGGCTGCGTCGCCAGCAGCCGCGCCCCGGCGCTGAACGGCAGGAACTTCAGCACCGGCTGGAGCCAGTCCAGCGCCGGCACCATGGACAGTCCGCCGATCAACCCCTCGACCAGCAACGGCACGATCAGCAACACCACCAGGGCTGACGGCACACCGCGGAACAGCTGCGCCAGGGCCAGCCCGAGGATCGTGTACAGCACGACCAGGACGAAGTAGCCGGGGATGACCTCGTTCAGCGGTGCCTCGAACGACGGCACCTCGCTCCAGAAGATCATGCCGATCACGAAGTTGATGAGCAGCGAAACCGCGACCACCACGATCGCGGTGAACGACACCATCAAGATCTTGGCCATCAGCAGCCGCGACCGTTGCGGGATGGTGGTGAGCGTCGGCTGAATGGTGCCGTGCCGGTATTCGTGCCCGGTGGCGAAAACGCCGATGATCGCCATGAAGATCGGGATGAACGTGGCGAACTCCGCCCCGCCGGTGAGCACCGAGGCCACGTTTCCGGGGCTGGGGTCGTCGTTGCGCGTGGCGAAAGCGATGATGAAGGCGACCCCGGCGGTGATGAGCAAGCCGAGTCCGATGAGCCAATACGTCGAGCGCAGCGTACGGATCCGGACCCATTCGAAACGCAAGGCGTCGGTCATGCCGCACCTCCGGTGGTGGTCGACCCGGCGCCGGGCTGCTCGCTGAGCATCGCGCGCTCCTCGTCGGTGATGGTGTGCGCGACGTACTCCTCGGAGGCCCCGGTCGCGGAGATGAACGCGGCCTCGAGCGAGGCCGTCTGCGTGGCGAGCTCGTGCAGGATCACACCGTCGCGGTGTGCTTGCTCGCCGATGACGGCGGCGTCGAGGCCGGAGACCATGGCGCCGTCGTCGACGGGGGTGACCTCGCCGCCCATGCCGCGCAGCGTCTCGGCGAACTTGTCCAGCGCGGGGGTACGGATCAGCACGGTCGACTGCGTGAACTCGCGCACGAAACCGTCGACGTCGCCGTTGTAGATCATCTTTCCGCGCCCGATGACCACCAGCTCGTCGGCCATGAGCGACATCTCGGACAACAGGTGACTCGAGACGAAGATCGTGCGTCCCTGAGCGGCCAGCGACTTGAGGACGTCACGCAGCCAGTGGATGCCGTGTGGGTCCAACCCGTTGGCCGGCTCGTCGAGGATCAGCGTGGACGGGTCGCCGAGCAGGGCCTGCGCCAGGCCCAGCCGCTGGGCCATACCGAGCGAGAAGCCCTTCGGCTTCTTGTTCTTCACGTCGCTGAGGCCGACGAATTCGAGGACCTCGTCAGCGCGAGACATCGGAATCGCGCTACCCGCAGCGAGCATCCGCAGGTGGTTGCGCGCCGTGCGGGTGGGATGGAAGGACTTGGCCTCCAGTACCGCACCGATCTCACGCATCGGGTGGCGGATGGAGTCGAAGCGCCGACCGTCGAACAAGGTCTCTCCCGACCCGTGGTCGAGATCGAGCATCAGCCGCATCGTGGTCGACTTGCCGGCGCCGTTCGGGCCGAGGAAGCCGGTGACGACGCCGGGGCGGACATTGAACGTGAGGTCATCGACGGCGACTTTGTCGCCGTAGCGTTTGTGTAAGGCCTTGGTCGTGATCATGTGTTCTCCAGTCGGAAAGTTTCCCGACTGCGAACCTATCGGCTCACCCACCCGCGCGAAGTCATTCCTGGTGTTGAGGACGGCTATCCCTCTGAGGGTGGATGCACCCTGTCCGACCTGGTCACTCAGGCGTTTCGCAGGGCCAATCGGGCGAGTTGTCCGGCCTGGGCCCCATATGAACCACCGAAGAGTACGGCATGGACGAGAACGGGGTGCAATTGATGCAGCGGCGCGCGTTCACGCCAGCCGTCGGCCAGCGGCCACACTTCGTGGTAGGACGCCAGGACGCGTTCGAGATACGGGAAGCCGAACAGCGCCAGCATCGCGAGGTCGGTCTCGCGATGCCCGCCGTGGGCCGCGGGGTCGATGAGGTAGTTGGTCCCGTCATCGGCCCACAGGACGTTACCGGCCCACAGATCGCCATGCAGGAGTGCTGGCGGCTCCGGCGGGCCGGCGAGCTGCTCGATGTCTTCCACGACCCGCTCGACGTCGGCGGCCGACCGCTTGTCGATGGCGCCGGCCTTACGCGCGGCGCGCAGATACGGCTCGATGCGGCCATGGGCCCACAGCCGGCTCCACGAGTCCCACGGTCCGCCCGGCAACGGCAAGGTCCCGATCCACCCATCGCCGTGTGCGGAGCCGAAGACGTCGGCGCCGTGTCGGTGAGTGGCTGCGAGCGCGCGGCCGAAACGCTCGGCGGCCTGCGCCGACGGTACTCCGGTGGTGATCCACTCGAGGACGAGACAGTGGTCGTCGTGGGCCAGGACCGCCGGCACCGGGACGCCGTCTCGTGCTGCGCCGAGCTCCTTGAGGCCACGCGCCTCGACCTCGAAGAAACCGTCGGGCGGGTCGTCGTGGGTCTTGACGAACACCGTGCGACCGTCACTGAGCCGGGCCCGGCGGGCTTCGCAGATCGAGCCACCCCCGACCGCCGTGACAGACGCGACGGGGGTACCCAGCAGGCGCGTCAGCCGGTCAGTGTCGACCGCGCTCACCGCCCTCCGGCTCGGCCTTGACGCCGAGATCGTCGCGGATGGCGTCCACCAGACCGGACACCGCCTTTTCGACCATGTCGACGACGTCCTCGAACGATTGGTCGTCGCCGAGGTACGGATCCGGGACGTCGAGCTCGCCATCGGCGAGCGCCTCGGGGTCGTAGGCGCGCAACATCTGGATCTTCGCCCTGGTCTCCTCGTCCGGGGCCAGCCGGTGCAGGTCGGCGAAGTTGTCGCGGTCCATGACCAGGACGAGGTCGTAGGTGTCGAACCAGTCGGGCTGGAACTGCTGCGCCCGGTGCGCGGTGCCGTCGTAGCCGTGCCGGTGCAACACCGCCACGGTTCGCGGGTCGGCAGGCTGCCCGGCGTGCCAATTGCCCGTGCCGGCGGAGTCGACGGTGACGACGTCAGCGAGCCCGGCCCGCTCGAGGTGGTCGCGCAACACGACCGCGGCGATCGGGGAACGGCAGATGTTTCCTGCGCAGACCATGCACAGACGCAGGTGGGGTAAGGAATCGCTCACGTAGCCAGGATGCCTGTCACCGGCGCTGGCGCGCCAACTCCCCCACTGCGAGCGCGAGTTCGGTGGCGAGATCGAAAGAGCGCTCGTGGTTGGGGTTGCTGCGCATCCACAGACAGATGGTCTGTACTACGGCACCGGACCAGGCCGGGTCGCGGCGCAGCGCGTGCCGGACGGACACCGGGCGCGGTGACAACGACGTGACGTCGAACCACTGCCCGTCGGCGAACGCCAGCATCGGGTTGCCTTGCGGATCGTCGTAGACGACCTCGTAATCGTTGAACCCGCCCAACGCATGCCGGTTGGAGTCCGGGTCGGGATACCCCGGCGGAGTCGTCACCGCCATCGGCACCGGCCGACTCGGCCGATAGTGCCGGTCGACGTGCGCGTTGGATCGCTGATGGTCCGACGGAGGTTGCTCGGTCAGTACCGAACCGACGGGGCCGTAGCCGATCGTCATATGTTCACCATGCCCACACGAATCAGGGCACAACGACCCCCGTCGCGTCATCGGTGAAGACGCATCATCGTCGTGCTGGATGCGCATCCCAAGGTACGGCAAACGCTCCTGACAGGGAAGGCGCGCGCCAGAAATCGTTGCGCTGCCGCCGAGCTGTGCGGGGTAGGCAGCAGCGCAACGACCCGCCGACTCGGTCAGCCGGGCAGCAGAAGGTTCAACAGCCAGCTGACGACCGACACCACCAAGGCCCCGAGCACGGCTTCCCAGAAGAACCCGTCGACGTGGAAGGGCACGTCGAGCACGTCGGCGATCCACGAGGTGAGCCAGAACATCAAGGCGTTCACGATCAACGTGAACAGGCCCAGAGTCAAGATCAGCAGCGGCAGCGACAACAGCTTCACGATCGGCTTGATGACGGCATTCACGACACCGAAGATCAAGGCCACGATCAGCAGCGTGACGACCTGGTTCGACGTGCTGTCGGACGTGATGCTGACGCCGTCGACGATCTCGGTGGCGACCCACAGGGCGAGGCCGTTGACGATCAGGCGAACGATGATGGAGAACACGGGCCCTGAGCGTACACATCCGACCGGGTGCGTGAGAGCAGATATCGTGCACGAATATGACCCACATCGAGCATCACCCGGGCGGTGACCCGCAGCCGGACCAGCAGGAGCGGCGGCCGGTACGCCTTCGTGCAGCACTGGATGACTTGCCGTCGTATCGCCCCGGGCGAGCGGCTGCGGCCGCGTCGCCGAGTGGGCAGCCGGCGTACAAGGTGTCGTCGAACGAGAACCCGTATCCGCCCTTGCCCGGTGTCATCGAGGCTGCACACGAAGCTGTGGCGCAGATGAACCGCTACCCGGACATGTTCGCCGGTGAACTGGTGGCCGCGGTGGCTGAGCGCCATGGCGTGCCGGCCGAGGACGTGGCGACGGGTACGGGCAGCGTTGGTGTCCTCCAGCAGGTCATCCAGTCGTGCGCGGCTGAGGGCGACGAAATCGTCTACGCGTGGCGCTCGTTCGAGGCCTACCCCATCGTCGTCGGCATCTCCGGCGCCACGTCCGTGCGCGTGCCGTTGGGCGCGGGCGGTCGCCATGACCTGGACGCGATGGCGGCGGCGATCACCGACCGCACCCGATTGATCCTGGTGTGCAGCCCGAACAATCCGACCGGCCCGGCTGTCGGCCACGCGGAGATGCAGGCGTTTCTGCAGCGGGTGCCTGAGGACGTGCTGGTCGCGGTGGATGAGGCCTATCGCGAGTTCGTGCGCGACTCCGAAGCCGCCGACGGGCTCGATCTGTACCGGGACTGGCCGAACGTGTGCGTGCTGCGCACCTTCTCCAAGGCGTACGGGCTGGCCGGGCTCCGCGTGGGGTTCGCGGTCGCGCACGACCGGGTCGCCGACGCCCTGCGCAAGACGGCGGTGCCGTTCGGCGTCTCGGGAATCGCCCAGCGTGCCGCCATCGCGTCGCTGGCGCGGGAAGGCGAACTGCTCGAGCGCGTCGACGCCCTCGTGGCCGAGCGCACCCGGGTGCGCGAGGGCCTGCTGGCGCAAGGCTGGGACGTGCCGTCGACCGAGGCGAACTTCGTGTGGCTCGCGCTGGGGCCCGACACCATGGAGTTCGCGTCATTCTGTGAGGCCAACGGACTGGTCGTCAGGCCCTTCGCCGGCGAAGGGTGCCGGGTGACGGTGGCTGAGCGCGAAGCCAATGACCGCCTGCTCGACTTGGCGGCGAAATGGATGGCAGGCACGCGGAACTGAGCCATGCCGTTGAGGTGAGCAGCTCGGTCGCTGCCGGTCGGGCACAGGGGTAAAGCACGGACGGCATCCAACGTTCGGGGGGCGAGACGTCAGATGCCGTCCGTGCGGCTCAAGTATGCCGCGTCAGCAGCAGGTATTGCCAATGCCTGTCGTCGAAGTCGAGTCCGCGGCGGCTACCGGCGCGCCGACGGCGAAGAAGAGCACGAACGTGGCGAACACACCAACCGTGACTCGCTTGACACGCCTCATAGCTGATCGAACCCCCAAAAGAGGTTTAGTTGGACTAGCAAAAAGTGACTGACTGTAGTCCAATACTGTCATGACCCAAGACCAGCCAGCAACTGTAGATGAGGCGCCGGCTCCGACGCCCGTCGGACAGCGTATCCGAGCCCGCCGGTTGGAGCTCGGACTGTCCCAGGCGGAGATCGCCGAGGGCATGCTGTCGCCCAGCTACGTTTCACTTGTCGAAAGTGGTCGCCGCCAGCCGGCGGCGTCGGCTTTGGCGCACATCGCCGAACGGCTGAACATCGACGTGGAGTACCTCCGCGACGGGGTGGACGCCTCGGTGCGCACCAAGGCTCGTCTCGAGCTCGGGCGCGCCGAGATGGCGTTGCGCGAAGGCCGGGCCGAAGAGGCTTATGAGAAGTTCACGGCGCTGATGGGTGATCCCGGGCTCAACGACGAGCAGGACCGGCAGGCCCGGCTCGGCCGTGCCCAGGCTCGTGAGCGCAGCGGTGACATCGAAGGCGCCATCGACCTGCTGACCGAGCTCGCCGACGAGGCGCGGCAGAACCCCGAGGTGCAGTCCTGGCTCGACGTCGCCATTCTGCTCACTCGCTGCTACGCGCGAGCCGGCGACTACAACATGGCGATCCAGGTCGGCGAAGAAGCCCGGCGCTCGGCCGCGGACCTCGGCCTCGAAGGCACCGACGAGTACATCCGGCTCGGGTGCACCGTGCTCGGCGCCTACTACGAGCGCGGCGACGTCGTGCGGTCGAAGATGCTCTCCACTGAGCTCGTCGAGGCCGCGGACCGGATCGGCGCACCCCACACGCGGGGTGCCGCGTACTGGAACGCCTCGCTGGTCGCCGAGGCCCGTGGTGAGCTCGCCCTGGCCCTGAACCTGGTCGACCGCGCGCTGGCGATGTTCGGCGAGGGCGACGACCTGCGCAACCTCGCCCGGCTGCGGGTGGCGCACGCCTGGCTGCTGTTGCAGGGGCCGGAGCCCCGTGCGCAGGAGGCGCTCGACATCCTCGAACGCACCCGCGACAACATCGAGCAGTACGGCGGCAAGGTCGACGTCGCCAACTTCAACACCAAGCGCGCCGACGCGTTGCTGCACCTCGGCCGGGTCAGCGAAGCACGTCAGGCCGTCGACCTCGCACTGCGCGATCTCGGCGAGCGGCGGCGGGCCAACGCGGCCGACGCCAGGCTCACTCGGGCCCGGATCCTGCGGGCCGAGGGCGACACCGAGGGCGCCATCGCCGAGGCCACCAGGGCGGCTGAGGAACTCGAATCCATGGGGATCACCCGGTACGCCGCAGCGGCGTGGCGCGAGCTCGCCGAGCTCCACCGCAGCGTCGGCCGTACCGATGAGGCCCTCGACGCGTACGAGAATGCGCTGCGCGTGGTTCGGGTGGTGCCGCGGGCCAGTGGCGGCGTGGTGAACGATCTCGACGACGATCTGGCCCTCGACCAGGGCGAAAAGATCCACGTGTCGAGCTGATCAATACCAGCGGTCAACTGCCGGGTGTCCCCGGCAGTTGACGCTGCGTTGAACCACCAGAACGTCCGGTCACGTCGTCATTTTCTCAATCGGCTTGGGGTCTCGGGTCGACGGCGTGGCCGGACGTCGCTCGCCACTGACCACCAGAGCCACACCGGCGATCACGAGCGCGCCACCACCGACGACGGCTGCCGTGACGCTCTCGGCCAGAATCGCCCAGCCCAACAGGACCGCGACGACGGGGTTGACGTAGGCGTACGTGCCGACCAGTGACAGCGGTGCATGCGCCAGCGCGTAGCTGTACGCGGTGTAGCCGGCCAGCGACCCGATGAGCACGAGATAGGCCAGCGCCACCCAGCCACGGATCGGGATGGCGGCGACGTCGAAGTCGGTGGCCGCACCGGTGGCCGACGAGACGATCGTCATCACGGCGCCCGCGGCGAGCATCTCGTACGCCGAGGTGACCATCGCGTTGCGCGGCAGGCCGAGCCGCGGTGAGAGGTACGAGCCCAGCGCCCACGACATCGACGCGACGATCAACAGCAGCACGCCCCACGCCTGCACGCCCTCGATGCCTCCACGGGACAGGCTGACCGCCGCCACCCCGCCGAGTCCGACGAGCACGCCGCACCACGTCGCGGTTCTCGGTCGTTCTCCGCCGGCAGCACGGAGCAGGACGAACCACAACGGGACGGCACCGATGATCAGTGCCGTCAACCCGCTGGGCACGGTCTGTTCGGCGATCGCGACGACGCCGTTGCCGAACACGAGCAACATGAGCCCCATCACCGCCGCGCCGCGCAGCTCGGCCATGGTCACCCGCGCCCGGCTGCGCCCGTGGCGCACCACGATGTAGCCGAGCAGCAGCCCGCCGGCGGCCAGGAATCGCACGCCCATGCCGAGCAGCGGCGGTATGCCCGACTCGACGACCACCCGGATGCCCAGATACGTCGAACCCCACACCACGTACACGGTCACCAGGGCAGCCCAGATGAGCGCGGGGCGGGTCGAGGGCGATGTCATGAGCGTCTCCATGGATCGGTGCTGCGGCCGACGACAATACTGCGGTCCCGACCGGTCGCCGTGACAGCGATTTCCAGCCAACTTCCCCAGGAATGGCGTCAGCTGGACGGCGGAGTGTGGCGCCAGCGGTGTCGCGGCCGCCGTGCGGCAGGGCCGGCGCACCCGGCAAAACACAACATATAGATGAGTTGCATCTGTGTAACTACAAGATAGAGTGTGTCCTGCAGCTGGTTCTGCCCGGTCAGCCAGATCGGTCAGAGGTAAGAGGGAACCCGGTGTGAGTCCGGGACTGCCCCGCAGCGGTGAACGGGAGCGACCGCCGTCATCACGCACTGGATCGCCGGAGGCGATCTGGGAAGCGACGGTCAGTAGGTGACAGCCATCCGCCGGATGGCCGTCGGGCCCGTGAGTCCGAAGACCTGCCAGTGCACCGGAGCCCGAAGCGGGCTCCGGAGTCCGCGGCCTCGAGGGAGGGCCAGGGGATGATCACGCCGAACCAACTCACCCCGCGGAACACCGTGGCGTGGTCGACGTCATCTGCTCCGACGCGTCAACCCTCGCAGGTCCGGACGATCCAGCCGAACTGCGAGGAGCGTCACGAGCATGCACGTCGTCAAGCGAGACGGATCCACCGAGCCCTACGACGGCCACAAGATCGCCCAGGCGATCGAGTCCGCGACCGCCGGTCTGGACGATCAGGTGGCCCGCTCGGCCCAGTTGCAGTCCGAACTCGAGATCACGCTGTTCGACGGCATCACGAGCCAGCAGCTCGACGAAGCGGTGATCCAGGTCGCGCTGCAGAACGTCCGCGACGATCCAGCCTTCGACACCGTCGCCACCCGAGTGCTGCTCAAGTCCGTCTACAAGCAGGTACTCGGTGATTACGACACGGCAGCCGAGCTGGCCGAGCTGCACCGGCGGCGGTTTCCGGAGGTCATCGAGCGCGCAGTCGCGACCGGGCTCCTCGACGAGCGGTTGTCGGCCTGCTTCGACCTGAACCGGCTCGGCGCCGCTCTCGATCCGGCTCGAGACGGGCTGCTGCGCTACATCGGCGCTGCCACGCTGTTGAACCGCTACGTCATCGACGACCGCGACGGGGGCCCACTCGAGGTTCCGCAGTTCTTCTGGATGCGGGTGGCGATGGGGCTGTCGCTGACCGAGGACGATCCCACGACGGCCGCCATCGGCTACTACGACAAGATGTCGCGCCTGGAGTACCTGGCTGCTGGATCCACCCTGGTCAACGCGGGGACGGCGTACGCCCAACTGTCCAACTGCTTCGTGATGGACATGGAGGACGACATCGAGCACATCGCCAAGAGCGTGCGCGATGTCATGTGGGTGACCAAGGGCACGGGGGGCATCGGGCTGTCGGTGACCAAGCTCCGGGCCGAGGGCTCACCCATCCGGTCGAACAACACGGCCTCGACCGGACCCATCCCGTTCATGCACACCATCGATTCGACTCTGCGTGCGGTGTCGCGCGGTGGCAAGAAGTTCGGGGCCTTGTGTTTCTACATGGAGAACTGGCATCTCGACTTCCCGCAGTTCTTGGACCTGCGGCAGAACGCCGGTGATCCCTATCGCCGCACCCGGACGGCGAACACGGCCGTCTGGATTTCCGACGAGTTCATGAAGCGCGTCGCCGCCGACGACGACTGGTACCTGTTCGATCCGCTCGAAACCGCCGACCTGACCGAGTTGTACGGCCAGGCTTTCAGCGCCCGCTACGCCGAATACGCCGCCGCGGCCGAAGCCGGTGAACTCCGCACGTTCGCCAGGGTCAGCGCCCGCGAGCAGTTCCGATCCATCCTCATCAGCCTCCAGACGACGTCGCATCCGTGGCTGACCTGGAAGGACACCATCAACAACCGAGCGCTGAACGACAACACCGGCACGATCCACCTGTCCAACTTGTGTACCGAGATCACCTTGCCGCAAGACCGCGACAACATCGCGGTGTGCAATCTGGCGTCGGTGAACCTGTCGCGCCACCTCACCTCCACCGCGACCGGGCTCACCATCGACTGGGAGCGGCTGGCACAGACCACCCGGCTGGCCGTGCGGCAGTTGGACAACCTCGTGGACATCACCGTGTCGTCGGTGCCGGAGTCGGAGACGTCGAACGAGCTCAACCGGGCCATCGGGCTCGGGGTCATGGGGTTCACCGACGTGATCGAGCAGCTGGGCGTGCCGTACGACAGCGAAGACTCCTACGACCTGATCGACCAGGTGATGGAGTTCATCAGCTACCACGCCATCGATCAGAGTGCCGACCTGGCCCGCGAGCGAGGCGTCTACCCCAATTTCGCCGGTTCCGGCTGGAGCCGGGGCATGGTGCCGATCGACACCGTCGACGTCGCCGAGCAGCAGCGGGGCGTGCCGATCACCGTCTCGCGCACACAGCGACTGGACTGGAGCGCGCTGCGCGCCAAGGTACGCGGCGGCATGCGCAACGCGACGCTGCTGGCCATCGCACCGACCGCCTCGATCGGCCTCGTCGCGGGCACCACGCCGGGGCTCGACCCGCAGTTCGCCCAGATCTTCAGCCGGGCCACGAGCGCCGGGAAGTTCCTCGAGGTCAATCGCAACCTGGTCGCGGCCCTGAAGGAACGCGGCCTGTGGGAACACGTCCGCGAGGACCTGCTGCGCGCTCAAGGTGACGTGCGGGCGGTGCCGGCCGTGCCGGCGGACCTGCAGGCGATCTACGCGACGTCGTTCCAGATCTCGCCGCACGCGTTCATCGAGGTCGCCGCCCGCGCGCAGAAGTGGATCGACCAGGCGATCAGCCGGAACATGTACCTCGAGATGCGCGATGTCGGCGACATGATGGATCTCTACGCTCACGCCTGGCAGAAGGGCGTCAAGACCACCTACTACCTGCACATGAAGCCGCGCCACACCGCCGAGCAGAGCACCGTGCGGGTGAACAAGGCGCAGGACGTGCCCGGCTCGGCGAACGTTGCGGAACCGCGGGCGACCGACCGGCGGCGCGGCTTCGGCTTCGCCCGGGCGATCGCACCGCGCACGTCGGCTCCCGCCCCAGCGCCGACGAGTCGAATCGACGTTCTCGCCCCGGACGACGACCAGGCCTGCCCCGTCGACCCGCAGGAGCGAGTCCAGTGCGAGGCCTGCCAATGACGACGCCGAATCAGCCCGCACAGCCTGAACCACACGAAGGAGCACGACTCATGACCACCGGCATCCTCGGTACCGGAATCTCCGAAGGACTCCTGCTCAAGCC
>NZ_DAHVSH010000057.1:0-38376 GCF_027324685.1 Haloactinopolyspora sp. | reverse complement strand
TTCGTCGTCGCGCCAGTCCGGGTCGGAGATCACCGAGTGGATGACGACGTCGTTGCCGTCCTCGTCCACACCTGCGGCATCGCAGCCGAGGATCATCGGCAGCCGACTCTCGTCCAGCCCGACACCCCGCAGAGACCACAGGTCGTGATGGTTCAGCGCGGCGGCGCGAACCGTGACGGTGGTCCACCCTCTGTCCGGTTCGGGCTCGGGCTGCTCTCCGAGGGTCAGCCCGGCCAGGGGATCGTCGGCGTCGATACTCGTGGCATAGGCGGCGAACATGCCCCGAGGCTATCGCCCAGAGTGATCACTCGAGCTCGGTGAGGTCCACCCGGGCGAGGCCGTCGGCGGCCGCGGCCTGCGCCACGGCGTCGGCGACCGTCGGCGCGACCCGCTCGTCGAAGGCACCCGGGACGACATACCCGGGCGCCAGGTCGTCGCCCACCAGGTCGGCCAGCGCCGTCGCGGCGGCGAGCTTCATGTTCTCCGACACCCGCGACGCGCGCACGTCCAGCGCACCGCGGAAGATGCCCGGGAAGGCGAGCACGTTGTTGATCTGGTTGGGGAAGTCGCTGCGTCCGGTCGCGACGACGGCGGCGGTGCGGCCCGCCACCTCCGGATGCACCTCGGGCTCGGGGTTGGCCAGGGCGAACACGATGGACTGCGGCGCCATGATCTCCACGGCGGCAGCCGGAATGGTGCCGCCGGACACACCGATGAGCACGTCGGCTCCGCGCAACACTTCAGCGGGGCCGCCCTGCAGGTTCCCGGCGTTGGTCGACTCGGCCAGCTCCCGCTTGACCGGGCTGAGCTTGCCCCGCTTGCGGTGGATGGCTCCCTTGCTGTCGAGCACCACGATGTCGCCGAGGTTCATCGACTGCAGCATGCGGGTGACGGCGACGCCCGCAGCGCCGGCACCGGCCACCACCACCCGCGTGTCGCCGGGCTTACGGCCGGTCAGGCGCAGCGCGTTGGTCAAGGCGGCGTAGACGACGACGGCGGTGCCGTGCTGGTCGTCGTGGAACACCGGGATCGACAGCCGCTCCTGGAGCTTGCGCTCGATGTCGAAGCAGCGAGGTGCGGCGATGTCCTCGAGGTTGATGCCGCCGAAGCTCGGCGCCAACCGCTCGATGGTGTCCACCAGGTCTTTCACGTCGCGGCAGTCCAGGCAGATCGGCACCGCGTCGATGGCGGCGAAGTTCTTGAACAACACCGCCTTGCCCTCCATGACCGGCAGAGCGGCCTCCGGGCCGATGTCGCCCAGGCCCAGCACCGCAGACCCGTCGGTGACGACGGCGACGGTGTTGTCCCGCCACGTCAGGTCGTGCACGCGCTCCGGTTCGGAGGCGATGGCCGCAGACGCGCGCGCCACCCCCGGGGTATAGGCGAGCGACAAGTCGTCCGGGCCGCGCAGGGCCACGGTGGACCGCATCTCCATCTTGCCGGCGCGATGCAGCGTGATCGCGGGATCCTCCGGCTCAGCGGCGGTCTGGTGGACGGGGACGGCTTCGGCAACCATGGAAAGGGGCTTTCGACAAGTCAGGGGGCAACGGGCGACGCCAGTGGCGGGGATCGCCCGCGTCGAGCGATTGTGCCACGTCGGCACCGGACGTGCCGGGACTTTCGGCGGACTTCTTTATCTGATCGTGGCCTGGGCAAGACCCGACCGCGTCACACTAGATGGCAGGATTCGGGCACGACCGCTGAACAGCTCGGGAGAAATCATGACCACACGCACGTTACGCCTGACGGCGGCCGCGGCTTCGGCCGTCCTGTTGCTCTCCGCCTGCGGAGACAACGACGGCGGCGACACCGCTGGCAGCGGTTCCGAGTTCGACCTTGTCCAGGACGGCACCCTGACGGTGTGCTCCGACATCCCGTACCCGCCGCTGGAGTTCGAGGACCCCGACTCCCCCAGCGGCTACGGCGGCTTCGACATGGATCTCATGCAGGCCATCGCCGACAACCTCGAGCTTGAGATGGCGGTGCGCGACGTCGGTTTCGACGCTCTGCAAAGCGGCACCATCTTCGCCTCGGGCCAGTGCGACATCGGCGCCTCGGCCATGACGATTCTGGACGAGCGCAAGAAGAACCTCGACTTCTCCGACCCGTACTACGACTCCCTGCAGTCCTTGCTGGCTCCTGTCGACAGCGGCATCCAGTCGCTGGACGACCTCAGCGGCAAGACACTCGGCGTCCAGCAGGGCACCACCGGCCAGCGCTACGCCGAAGAGAACCTGCCCGACGATGCCAAGGAACCGCAGCGTTTCCCCAGCGACGGCGAACTGTGGCCGGCCCTGCAGGCCGGCAACATCGACGCCATCCTGCAGGACTACCCGCCGAACTACGTGCACGCCCAGGACGATCCCAACTTCGAGATCGTCGAGACGTACGAAACCGACGAGCAGTACGGCTTCGCCTTCCCCAAGGGCGAGAACCAGGCGCTGCAAGATGCCGTCAACGAGCAGCTTCAGGCGCTGCGCGACGACGGTACCTACGATGAGCTGTACGCCGAGTACTTCCCTGAAGCAGCAAGCTGACATCCGAGGTCGTCGACGTGCGCAGAACCACCAAGCGGCGCATCAGTCGCGGCGTGTTGTATCTGATCTTCATCGCCGCGGTCGTCCTGATCGCCATTTCCGCCGACTGGGAGCGGCTGCGGGCGAACTTCCTCCAGACTGACATCGCCCGCGAGCAGCTGCCGGACATGATCACGGTGGCGGCGAAGAACACCGTGCTGTTCACGCTCATCGCCTTCGCCGGCGGACTCCTTCTCGGTGTCGTGCTCGCGCTGATGAAGCTGTCGACGGTGTTGCCCTACCGGTGGCTGGCGATCGGTTACATCGAGCTGTTCCGCGGACTACCGGCACTGCTGACGATCTTCGGGATGGCCTACGTGCTCCCGATCGCGTTCAACGTCAACGTGCCCGGCGGAGCGGTCGGGGCCGGGCTACTCGCGTTGATCATGGTCGCCGGTGCCTACATGGCCGAGGTGATTCGCGCCGGCATCCAGGGCGTGCCGAAGGGCCAGACCGAGGCGGCACGCTCGCTGGGCATGGGGTCCGGCAGAACGATGTTCTCGATCATCCTTCCGCAGGCCTTCCGGATCGTGATCCCGCCACTGACGAACGAGTTCGTACTGCTCATCAAGGACACTTCGCTGCTGTTCATCGCCGGCTCGACGCTGGCGACACGTGAGATCACGACGTTCGCCCGCGACGGCGTCGTCAACACGGCCAACGCGACGCCGCTGCTGATGGCTGCGATGCTGTATCTGTTGATCACCGTCCCGCTCACCCGGTTGGTGGCGGTCCTCGAGCGTCGAATGGCGAGGTCTCGATGACGACGAACGGCGTCCCCGCTATCGAGGTGGCCGAGCTGCGCAAGAGCTTCGGCCCGAACGAAGTGCTCAAAGGCATCGACCTCACCGTCGCCCCCGGCGAGGTCGTCTGCGTCATCGGGCCCAGCGGGTCCGGCAAGTCGACCTTGCTGCGGTGCGTCAACCGACTCGAAGAACCGACGTCGGGCAAGGTCCTCGTCGAGGGCATCGACATCCTCGACCCCGAGGTCGACGTCGACCGGGTGCGTGCTCGCATCGGCATGGTCTTCCAGCAGTTCAACCTGTTCCCGCACCTCACCGTCCTGCGCAACCTGACCATCGCCCAACAGCGCGTGCTCGGCCGCAGCAAGGACGAGGCCATCGACGTGGCCCGCAAGAACCTCGAACGCGTCGGCGTCGGCGACAAGATCGACGCCTATCCCGCGCATCTGTCCGGTGGTCAGCAGCAGCGCGTGGCCATCGCCCGGTCGCTGTCGATGAATCCCGACATGATGCTCTTCGACGAGCCGACATCCGCTTTGGATCCCGAGCTGGTCGGTGACGTCCTCGATGTCATGCGCGATCTGGCCCGTAGCGGCATGACCATGATGGTGGTCACGCACGAGATGGGCTTCGCCCGCGAGGTGGGTGACGACCTCGTGTTCATGGACGAGGGGCTGATCGTCGAGTCCGGTCGCCCGCGCGAGGTGCTGTCGAATCCGCAGCACAAACGGACTCAGGCGTTTCTGTCCAAGGTGCTGTGAGCCTGCTCGCGCCGTAAGGGTCGCCTCGACGCGGTCGCCATACCAGCCACGTCGCAACCGACCAACACGTGGAGCCACCGGGCCACGATCTTGTTGTCGTGTGACACTGTGTCGAGTGCAGACGTCCGCCGTCGATCGCGTCACGAAGGAGGCCTGGTGGGCGAGTCCGATACGCCGTTCGGAGATCTGGTCGAGCTGCAGGTACCGGCGTCCAGTGCCTACCTCGCCGTCTTGCGGACCACGGCCGCACGGTTGGCCGCGCGCATCGGCTTCACGCTGGACGAGATCGAGGATCTGCGCATCGCCGTCGATGAAGCCGGTGCCATGCTGCTGCCGCTGGCGACGAACGGCTCCACCATGCAGTGCAGCTTCCAACTGCAGGCCGACGTGCTCGATGTCGTGGTCTCCGTACCGGCGACCCACGCCGAGCTGCCCGGCCGGAGCAGTTTCGCCTGGACCGTCCTGTCGGCACTGGCCGGTGAGGTCCGCTCCCGGGCCGAAGACGGCCGAGTCTCCATCGTGCTGCGGAAGAGCCGGGGTTGAGAGCAGCTGTGCGACCGGCCGAGGCAAGCTTCCCCGGTGAGGCCGGCGACGGCGTGGCCGAGGCAAGCTTCCCCGGTGAGGCCGGCGACGGCCCGGCCGAGGCAAGCTTCCCCGGTGAGGCCGGCGACGGCCCGGCCGAGGCAAGCTTCCCCGGTGAGGCCGGCGACGGCGTGGCCGAGGCAAGCTTCCCCGGTGAGGCCGCTCAGCCGGCGTTCCGCAGCGGTGCCGCCGATGCGCGCGCGCTGCTCGACGAGAGCCGTGCGCTGCTCGAGCAGCTCGTCACCCTGCCGCCTGATGACCCGCAGCGCGCCGAGACCCGCAATCGGCTGACCACGCTGCACCTGCCGTTGGCCGAGCATCTGGCGCGGCGGTTCGCCGGCCGCGGTGAGCCGTACGAAGACCTGGTGCAGGTCGCCACGATCGGCCTGATCAAGGCCATCGACCGTTATGACCCGAATCGAGGCGCGGAGTTCTCCACCTACGCGACTCCGACGATCCTCGGCGAGATCAAACGGTGGTTCCGTGACAAGGGCTGGGCCATCCGGGTGCCTCGCCGGCTGCAGGAGTTGCGGCTGTCGATCAGTTCGGCCACCACGGAGCTGGTCCAGCAGCACGGCCGCTCCCCTACCGTCGCCGAGCTTGCGGCGGCGACTCGCAGCAGCGAGGACGACGTGCTTGAGGCGCTGGAGACCGCGACGGCGTACAGCACCGTGTCGTTGGACTCCACCGATGCGGGCGACAACGGTCCGTCGACCATCGAGACACTCGGCCACGACGACGAAGCGCTGGAAGGCGTCGAGAATCGCGAGACACTGTCGCGACTGCTCGGTCTGTTGCCCGAACGGGAACGCCGGATCGTGACGCTGCGGTTCTTCCGCGGCATGACACAGTCGCAGATCGCCGCCGAGGTCGGTATCTCGCAGATGCACGTGTCGCGCCTACTCGCCCGCGCGCTGGTTCAGCTGCGCGACGGCATGTTCACCTGAGGCCGTTTCGCCGCCCCACGGCCCGTCGCCTGCCGCCCATCACCCATCACCCGTCACCCATCACCCATCACCCATCGACAGCAGATCATGAGTCATCCACGGCGCCCCAACGCCGCCAACGCCTCATGATCTCCTCACCAAACGCCGCCACCGCCCCATGATCACCGCTCCCACGCGATCATGAGCCACCACCAGCTCGAAACCACCCCCACCACCAACGATCATGAGTCATCCACGGCGCCACAACGCCGCCAACGCCGCATGATCTCCTCACCAAACGCCACCACCGCCCCATGATCACCGCTCCCACGCGATCATGAGACACCAGCAGCCCAAACCGCCCCCTCCACGGCCGATCGCCCGCGCCGATGCCAGGGGCTCTAGGCTGTCGGCCATGCGCGCACTGGCCGTCGTCAACCCGAATGCCACCACGACGTCGGACCGTACCCGCGACGTCGTCCTCGCGGCGCTGAGCAACGACCTCGACCTGCAGGTCGCCGAGACGACGCACCGCGGGCATGCCACGGAGCTGAGTCGGCAGGCCCGCCGCGACGGCGTCGAACTCGTCGTGTCGGTGGGCGGCGACGGCACCGTGAACGAGGTCGTCAACGGACTGCTGTGCGCCACGGCAGACCCGGCGCCCGTGCCGGACATCGCGATCATCCCCGGCGGCAGCACCAACGTGCTGGCGCGGAACCTGGGCATCCCGGAGTCTCCGGTCGAGGCGACCGGCCTGTTGCTGGATGCGCTGCGCACTGGGCGACGCCAGAGCATCGGCTTGGGGCGGCTGGACGATCGCTATTTCACGTTCGCCGCGGGATTCGGCTTCGACGCCGACGTCATCCGGGCGGTGGAGGACGAGCGTGGCCGCGGGCGCACCTCGACGGTGCCGCTGTACGTTCGTACCGCGGTTCGCCGGTTCTTCCGCCAGCCGGAGCGGAGACAGGGGTCGATCGAGGTCGTCGCCGACGACACCGAGCGGGCCGGTGACCTGTCGGTGGTCATCGTCACCAACTGCACCCCGTGGACCTATCTCGGCCCGCGTCCGCTGCGACCGACCCCACGGTCGGACTTCAAGGCCGGCCTCGACGTGTTCGGCCTGGCCAGTCTCCGCTTGGCGCCGACGCTGTGGCATCTTGCCCAGCTGATGACGCAACGCGGACCGCGCGGGCGTGGCGTGGTGTCGATGCACGATTGCCGGCACCTGATCATGACCGCGGAGCACCCACAGCCGGCGCAGGTCGACGGTGACTTCATCGGTGAGCGCGACCGCATCGAGCTGACAGCGGTGCCGGAGGCGATCCGGATCGCGTACTAGGCGATTTGATCGACTGAACCTCTTGCCGACCGCACTTCATGCCCGTATCGTCCGGTTTGGCCATTTACTGTGATCGACGCTACACCCATGCTGACGAGACGGATTACACAAAGCCCTTGTACATGCATCACGAACTTGTCACCCTGGTAGTGGCACGCTGCCACGTGCGCGCACACAGCGCGCAGAGTGACTAGCGAACGCTTCGCGTCATCCCCTCCGGCCGGCACCACTCATCGGTCGGCAGGGATTCGTGAACGAATTCACGTACTGAAACGTGGCCGAGCGGGACCCCGCTCACCACCATCATAAGGAGCTGTGAGAACCATGGATTGGCGCCACCGTGCCGCCTGTCGCGACGAGGACCCGGAGCTGTTCTTCCCCATCGGGAACACCGGCCCCGCGTTGCTCCAGATCGAGGAGGCCAAAGCGGTCTGCCGTCGCTGCGACGTCCGTGAATCCTGCCTGAGCTGGGCGCTCGAGAGCGGCCAGGACGCCGGCGTGTGGGGCGGTCTGTCCGAGGACGAGCGTCGCGCGCTCAAGCGTCGCAACGCGCGAGCTCGCGCCCGGGCTTACTGAGCCCACCCGGGAGCTTGTCACGCCCCGCCCGCCGTCACCCGGCCGGCGGGGCGTCATCGTTCGTGGGCCGACGCCAGGTCAAGCACGACCGACGTCCCGCTGGGCATTCGCGGGTTGAGCTCCAACGAGCCGCCCAGTTCACCGACCACGAGCGTCCGTACGATCTGCAGCCCCAGGTGAGCTGATTGGTCGACGTCGAAGTCCGCGGGTAGCCCGTGGCCGTCATCCTCGACCACCACACGCAGCCGTCCCTCGCGCCGGTCCGCGGTGAGCGTCACCTCTCCCGCGTTCGAGCCCAGCCCGTGTTCGACGGCGTTCTGCAGGATCTCGGTCAGCGCCATCGCCAGCGGTGTGGCGATGTCGGCCCCCAGCACGCCGAACGAGCCGCGCCGTTGCACCCGCACCCGCGCCTCGGTCGCCGCCACCTCGGCCACCATGCCGAGCAACCGGTCGGCGACGTCGTCGAAGACGACCGTGTCGTCGACGGTCTGCGACAGCGTCTCGTGCACGATCGCGATGGTGCCGACGCGGCGCACCGCTTCGTCGAGCGCCAACCGCCCGGCCGGCACCCCGATCCGGCGTGCTTGCAGGCGCAGCAGCGCCGCGACCGTCTGCAGGTTGTTCTTGACCCGGTGATGGATCTCGCGGATCGTCGCGTCCTTGGTCAGCAGCTCTCGTTCGCGCCGGCGCACCTCGGTCACGTCCCGGCACAACACCAAGGCGCCGACGTGGCGCCCGCCGGGATCGAGCGGAATGGTGCGCAACGTCAGGACGGTTCCGTTGCCCTCGATCTCGGTCCGGATGTGCTGGCGGCCACTGAGCACCGACTCCAACGGCTCGTCCATCGCACCGGCGCGCGGCGCCAGCTCGGCGGTCGCGGCCCCCAGCTTCTGTCCCACCAGGTCGGCCGTGAGGCCGAGGCGCCGGTAGGCCGAGGTCGCGTTCGGGCTCGCGTAGAGCGCCACGCCGTCGACGTCAAGGCGGATCAAGCCGTCGCCGACCCGCGGTGCGCCGCGGCGCCCCATGTCCGTGGCGCGCGGATGCGGAAAGCGCCCCTCGGTGATGAGTTTGGCCAGCTGACCACCGCACTCGAGGTAGGACAACTCCAGCCGGCTCGGCGTCCGCACGGCCACCAGATTGGTGTGCCGGCCGATGACGCCGATGATGCGCTCGCCACACCGCACCGGAATGGCCTCCACCCGCACCGGCACGTCGTCCCACCATTCCGGATCGCCTTCGCGGCGGATGACGCCTTCGCTGTAGGCGGTGTCGATCAGCGGCCTGCGTCCCTTGGCCAGATACGAACCCACCAGGTCTTCGACATAGGCCGTGGGGCCGGTGGTGGGGCGCATCTGCGCCACCGCGCGATACCCCTCACCGTCGGTATCGCGCACCCAGAGCACGAGGTCGGCGAACGACAGGTCGGCGAGCAGCTGCCAGTCCGCGACGAGCGCATGCACCCAGTCGAGCTCGGCCTCGGAAAGATCGGTGTGACGATGAACGACGTCATTGAGCGACGGCACGTCACTGAGCGTAGTCGCCGTGCCCTCGCTTCCCCCTTCGGAGGTGGTTCTGCGAGGATTGCCCTGTGCAGCAATCGTACTGGGAACGAGTCGTGGCCGATGGCTTCCGGCTCCCTCAGGGAGCGGAGCTGGACCAACTGACCATCGAGCTGGTGACGATGCTCGGCGACCCCGATCCGCACTCCCGCTGCGACATCGCTCATTCGGTTCTGCAGACATGGATCGGTGAAGGCGTCTACGACGAGCTGCTCATCGGTCTGGGTGACGGGCTGGCGCTCGGATTGCGGAAGGGGCTCGGCGAGGACGGCACCCCGTCGGTGTTGCGTCGGTCGTACTCCGCCGCGGTGCTCGCCGACATCATCGCCCGCGACAACGTCACCCACGGGTTGCACCCCGCGGCGGTCCTCACCTGGGCCGACCAAGCCGTCGCGTGGTTTCTCGCCGAGCGCGACCTGCGCGGCTGGATCCCCGCGCAGGGTTGGGCCAACGCCGTCATCCACGGTGCCGACGTCATCGGCGCGCTGAGCGCTTCGCGGCATCTGGGCGCCGACGAGCTGCCGGTCCTGCTCGACGTCGTCGCCGAGCGGCTGTGCACGCCCACCCCGCATCGCTTCGCGGCCGGAGAAGAGCAACGCCTGGCGTTCGCGACGATGTCGTTGCTGCACCGCGACCTGATCCCGATCGACACGCTGGAGACCTGGCTCGATCGCATCTCGGTGGCGTGGAACGACCAGTCACCTCCGCCCACCCCTGGCGCGGCGGCTCGCGAGAACACCATCGACTTCCTGCGGGCCCTGCACCTGCAGTTGCTCCTCGGTGTGCACGGAACCCCGGCGCAGGACGTGGCGACCAAGACCATCATCATGCCGAGCGTGCGCTCGGATCTGCTCATCGCGCTGCAGCGTGCCCTGCGGTCCAGCGCGCCATGGCTCTACCGGCAGCCGTGAGCTCATGTACTGTGCCATGCGTGGGTACTTCGCAATACAACAATCCTGCTGAGCCGACGCCTGCTGCCGGTGACGCGCTCGTGCTCACCGGGCATGCCGGGCGGCACGCACTCGCGATAGCCGAGGCGCACGGCGTGGACACGTTGTGGACGCTCTCCGGCGCGCACGTGTTCCCGCTCTACGACGCGGCTGTCCAAGCAGGCAGCCGAACCCGGATCGTCGACGTCCGGCACGAGCAGAGTGCGGTGTTCGGCGCCGAGGCCACTGCGAAGCTCACCCGCAATCCCGGCCTGGCCGTGCTGACGGCAGGCCCGGGGGTCACGAACGGGATCAGCGGTGTCGCGCAGGCGCACTTCTCCGGTGTCCCGCTGCTCGCGTTGGGCGGGCGTGCTCCGGCCTTCCGGTGGGGCACCGGCGCCTTGCAAGAGCTCGACCACCCGCCCCTGCTCGACCCGGTGACGAAGTTCGCGGCCACCGCGCACACCGCGGCCGAGGTGGCCGGCACCGTCGACCGCGCCTTGGCCGCCGCGCGTTCTGCGCACCGCGGCCCGGTCTTCGTCGACGTGCCCATGGACGAGCTGTACAGCCACGCCGACGTCACGCTCAGCCCCACCGCGCCGCAGGCGCGTCCGGCGCCCGATCCCGCCGACGCCACGGCGATCGCCACCGTCCTGGCCGAAGCCGAGCGCCCGGTCGTGGTCATCGGCTCGGACGTGTGGATGGACGGCGCCGAGCAGGCGGCCCGGCGCTTCGTCGAGCAGACACAGGTTCCTGCCGTCGCCAACGGGATGGGCCGCGGCATCCTGCCACCAGGGCATCCGCTGCTGGTGAACCGCGCCCGCTCTACCGCGTTCAAGCAGGCCGACCTCGTGATCGTCGTCGGGACACCGCTGGACTTCCGGCTCGGGTTCGGCTCGTTCGGCGGGGCCGACGGAGCCGCTGCGGCCCGCGTCGTCCACGTCGCGGACTCCCCCGGCCAATTGGCCGCACACGTCGATCTCGCCGCCCGGGCCACCGGCGAGCTCGGACTCGTCCTGGACACAGTCCTCGAGGAGTTTCAGGCCGTCGCCCGTCCGGGCCGGTACACGGCCTGGGCGGACCGGCTGCGCGACGAGGCTCGCGTGGCGGTGGACCGCGGCAACGCCCTGCTGACCTCCGACGCCGACCCGATCCACCCTGCTCGGGTGTACGGCGAGCTGAACCGGCTCCTCGACGACGATGCCGTGGTGATCGGCGACGGCGGCGACTTCGTTTCGTGGGCGGGCAAGTTCGTCGAGCCGGCCCGGCCGGGTTGCTGGCTCGACCCCGGCCCCTACGGCTGCCTCGGGGCGGGGGCAGGCGCGGCCGCGGCCGCTCGGCTGGCCCGGCCGTCGAGCCAGGTGGTGCTGCTGTACGGCGACGGCGCCGCCGGCATGTCGCTGATGGACGTCGACACGCTGGTACGTCATCAGCTGCCGGTGGTCATGGTGGTGGGCAACAACGGCGCCTGGGGCCTGGAGAAGCATCCCATGCGGATGCTGTACGGCTACGACGTCGCCGCGGACCTTCGGCTGACGACGGGCTACGACACGGTGGTCGAGGCGCTCGGCGGCGCGGGCGAGACGGTCCGAGCGCCGTCGGACATCGGCCCCGCGCTGAAGCGGGCTTTCGATGCCGGCGTGCCGTACCTCGTCAACGTCGAATGCGACCCGGAGATCGCCTACCCGCGATCCACCACCGGCATCTGAGAATCGGCCGAGATGCGCGCGCGGAAGGCGGCGCGGTAGGCGCGCGGTGTCGTGCCCAGCCGCCGGGCGAAGTGGTGCCGCATCACCCCGGCGGTCCCGAACCCGACGCGCGCGGCCACCGTCTCGACGACGTCCTCGCCACGTTCGAGCATTCGCTGCGCCGCGGCGAGCCGAGCCGTGAGCAGCCATTCGTACGGCGTCGTCCCGGTCTCGGCACGGAACTTGCGGGCGAAGGTCCGCGGCGACATCGACGCCACTGACGCCAACCGCTCGACGGTCAGGTCCTCGTCCAGGTGCGCGGCCATGTAGTCGATGACGTTCGACAACGTCGGAACCTCGCCGACGCGGATCGGAGCCTCGATGAACTGCGCCTGACCGCCCTCGCGGTGCGGCGGCACGACCATCCGGCGGGCCACGGCCGCAGCGGAGTCGGCGCCGAACTCCTTGCGCCACAAGTGCAGGCAGGCGTCGATGCCTGCCGCCGTGCCGGCGCTGGTGATGACCGGGTCTTCGTCGACGTACAGCACGCCAGGGTCGACCTTGGCCAGCGGAAACCGCAGCGCCAACTCGTCGGCGTACATCCAGTGAGTGGTGCATCGCCGGCCGTCGAGGAGGCCGGCCGCACCGAGGATGAACGCACCGGAGCACACCGACAACACTCGCGCGCCGCGGTCGACGGCGGCACGCAACCGTTCGAGCAGGTCTTCGGGGAAGATGTTGTCACGCGGCATCGCCGGGATGGCGATGAGATCTGCCGCCTCTAGACGCTCTAGACCGTGCTGCACGGTGATGCCGAAGCCTGCCGACGTCGCGACCTCGCCCGGCGACACCGTACACAGGTCGAAGTCGAACGTGGGTAGTCCTTGAGCGCTGCGATCCAGGCCGAAGGCCTCACACAGCAGTCCGAGCTCGAACGGGGCAACGCCGTCGAGCGCCACCGTGGCCACATTCCGGATCATTCCGGCAGCCTGCCACAGATTTGGCAGTAAATCCACGATGTTAGTCCTTCCTGCCACTGTTGGCAGGAAGTGAGCTGCAGCAGACTTTCTGCCATGGACCTGTTCATCGCAACCCTGGTGATCGTCGCCGTAGCCGCGGTCCTGACCCTGATCCGCAGGATCGAGCTCGAGCGACCGACCACACACTCGGCGCCGCTCGACCCCACCGACGAGTGGTCGCCAGACCTGCCCAGCCACCCCTACAGCAGTTGAGCGGCCCGATCGAGGAACCGCTCCCGGTCGACGATCGCGCGCACCACCCGACCCTCGCCCACGCGGCGGCCCGAGCCGTCCTCGGCCGTCACGGCGAAGGTCAGCGCGCGCCCGTCGACGGCGAGCAGATCGGCCCGGACCCACACCACCGCGCCCACGGGGCTGGCGGCCAGATGATCCACCTCGACCCGGGTACCGACCGTGGTCCGGCCGGGGGTGAGCTCGTCGGCGATCGCCGCCGTCGTCGCCGCCTCCATCCACGCCAGCAGCCGCGGCGTGGCCAGCACGGCGACGTCACCGGAGCCGAGCGCGGTCGCGGTGTCGGCGTCGGTCACCGGGTGGCGGCGGCGCGCCCACAGCCCCGCAGCCAGCCCGCTCATCCGAGGACCACCAGGACGTCACCTTCTTGAACGACGTCTCCGGGAGCCACACGAATCTCGGCGACGACGCCGTCGGCCTCACTGAGCACCGGGATCTCCATCTTCATCGACTCGAGAACGACCAACGTGGCGCCGGCATCGACCCGCTGGCCCGCGGAAACCTCCACGGAGTGCACGTTCGCCACCATCTCTGCGGACACCAACTCGGCCACGTGCCCTCTCCTCTCGATGCCTCCTGGAGCATTTCACCACGCAACGCCGCGAATCCAGGCCTCGTCGGCCTCGGCCGGGCGTGGCGGCTACGTGATCGCCGAGGTCGGGGTCAGGATGATAGTCGTGGTCCTGGTTCTGCTTGCGCTCGCTGTCGGCGTGGTCGCCGGCTACGTGAGCGGCGGACGCCTTCGCCACCTCCGCGACGCTCCGCCGATACGCAGCCGGCTGATCCTCACCGCGCTGGGTCTCTATGTCCTGGGAGTCGCGGGCAGTTGGGCCTGGCAGCCGCTTCTCGCGGGCTCGACGGCCGCGTTCTGGGCCGTGCTGGCCTTTTACGCCTGGCTGAACCGGCGACGGCACGGGGCGCGACTCATCGCGTTCGGGCTGGGGCTCAACGCCTTGGTGATCCTGCTCAACGGCGCCATGCCGATCTCGACGACCGCGCAGGCGCGCGCCGGAGCGCAGCTCACCGAGCCGACGTCCGGGCGCGTCACGATCGCCGACGACTCCACAACCTTGCCGTGGCTGGGCAAGAACATCCCGGTGGCGTTCCCGCCGAGCCCAGAAGTGGTCAGCCCAGGCGACGTCGCGGTGGCAGCCGGCGCCGCGACGGTTCTGGCCACCGGTATGGTTCGGCGAATGATCAGCCCGGCTCGTCCGGTCCGCGCCGCGGTACCCGCCGGTCCTGAGGAACCCGCGCCGCCTGGTCGTGCGAGAATGGAACCGGACGTCGACGTCGAGAGCGAGCAGCCGCCTCCCCGCGCCGTCGTATGAGTGCCACGCACCCCACGACTGACGACCTCGGCCCACGTCCACGTAGGTGACATCGACGGACAAGGAGCAGCTCACCATGGGTAAGCGAGCACGTAAGCGCAAGGGTCGCCGCAAGAACAAGGCGAACCACGGCAAGCGCCCCAACACCTGAGGCTGTCCGCCCAGAACGTACGACGGCCCCGGTCCGAGCGATTCGGACCGGGGCCGTCGTACGGGGTCACGGAGTCTGGGAGATCTGGACCCGGACTTCGCGGATCCGGGCACGGATCTTGCTACGCAGTTCGTCGGGGGCGTGCTCACACCCACACGAGCGGGCCACAGCCTCGCGGATGACTCGCTCGATGTCGTAGGTGGACATGCACGGGCTGCATTCGTCCAAGTGGGCGCGGATCTCGGTATACGTCAGCGAGCGATCCTCGCCGAGCTCGTGATCGAGAAACGCGTACACGCGGTCCAGGACCTCAGCGCAGTCGACGTCGTTGTCGTCGCAGCTCATCGCCCGACCTCCTGAGTGACCTTCGGCACGAGGCCACGCTCGCGGGCGTAGTCCTCGAGCAGTTCCCGAAGCTGTCGGCGCCCACGGTGCAGCCTGGACATCACCGTACCGATGGGCGTCCCCATGATCTCGGCGATCTCCTTGTACGGGAAACCCTCGACGTCGGCCAGGTACACTGCGATGCGGAACTCTTCGGGGATCTCCTGTAGCGCGCTCTTGACATCGGAGTCGGGCAGGTGCGCCAGAGCTTCAGCCTCGGCCGAGCGCAGACCCGTGGACATGTGCGCCTCGGCCCGCGCCATCTGCCAGTCCTCGATGTCTTCCGCGGCGCTCTGCTGCGGCTCGCGCTGCTTCTTGCGATAGGTGTTGATGAAGGTGTTGGTCAGGATTCGGTACAGCCAGGCCTTGAGGTTCGTCCCCTCCTTGAACTGGTGGAACGAAGCGTAGGCCTTGGCGAAGGTCTCCTGGACCAAGTCTTCGGCATCGCTGGAGTTTCGGGTCATCCGAAGCGCGGCGGAGTAGAGCTGGTCGAGGAACGGGAGCGCATCGCGTTCGAAACGCTCGGTGCGCTCTTCGTCGCTCTCCTGGTCAACCATTACCTCCGATGGTACCGGTGCCAGCGGGTTCCATGCTTGCCCTCCCTCCGGTTCAGCCAAGGACAACGACGGGCGTTCCAAGCACGCAGCGCTACTACCACCCACGATGCGTCGAGCCTCCCAGCAGTTGACTGCGATGCGCCGTGGGTCGCGTAGGCCCCACGGCGGCTTACCCACATGTCAACACCGCGCGGCGTCAACGCATTCCTCGCGCCCGCGTCGCATCGCGGAGCACCGCCCAAGCGTCGGCCACCGGTCCCAGGTGGGCGAGCTTGTCCGGGTTGATCACCGCCCGGATCGTCTGGATCTGCCCATCCGCGATGTCCAGTGCCATGGTGTTGACCACCCGGCCGTCCCGGTCGCGGAACACCGCGCCCGGTTGCCCGTTCACCAGGCCCTCCTCCACGACCGCGCCGACCTCCATGAGGTACGGGACCGTCGCGGCGAGCACGCGGGCGACGTTCGGCGCGCCGAACACGCCGGTGCCCCATTGTGGCGCCTTCCCACCGCTGTCACCGACCATCTGCACGTCGGCAGCGAGCAACGCGCGCAGGCCGTCGACGTCACCTGACCGCATGGCTGCGTAGAAGCGCGCCGCCAGTCGTTCTCGCTCGCGGCGGTCCGCCTCGAACCGGGGCCGCCCGGCCTCCATGTGCTGCTTGGCCCGCACCGAAAGCTGGCGGCACGCCGCCTCCGAACGACCCACGGCCGACGCGACGTCGGCGAAGCCGAACCCGAACACCTCACGCAGCACGAACACCGCCCGCTCCAGCGGGCTGAGCCGCTCGAGCAGGAGCAGGGACGCCGTCGACAGCGAGTCGGCCAGCTCGGCCGCCCGGGCCGGATCGTCGTACGGGTCGGTGAGCAACGGCTCGGGAAACCAGTTCCCGACGTACTCCTCCCGTCGCGCTCGTGCGGAGCGCAGCACATCGATCGAGATGCGGGTCACCGTCGCGGACAGGAACGCCTTGGGCGACACCGGCCGCGTCGTCGAGGTCTCATACCTCAGCCACGTCTCTTGCACCGCGTCCTCGGCCTCGCTCACACTGCCGAGAATCCGGTAGGCGATGGAGAACAGCAACGACCGAACCGCCTCGAATTCCTCCGTGCGGGTCATGTCAGCACTGCCGCGAAGCCCTGGCGCCACGAGGGGTAGCGCAACTGCCAGCCCAGCTCCCGCTTGGCCTTGGCGTTGGAGAACCCGCGCCCTTCGGTCATCACGGCCACGGCGACCTGTCCCGCCAATGGCCGGGCCAACCAGGCCGGCACGCGCATCGGCGGCTTCGCACCGGCGCACGCGGCCAGGTACGGCAGCCACTCGCGGGCCGCGGCCGGCTCGTCGTCCACGATGTTGAACACCCCGGAGGCGAGCTGTTCGACCACCAGCGCCGTCGCGTTGGCCGCGTCGTCCAGATGAACCCACGAAGTGTGACCCGCACCAGAACCCACCAGCGGAAACTGTCGCTTCCGCAGCGGGGCGACCAGGTCGTCCAGGACGCCGGGGCCGTAGAGCCAGCCATAGCGCACCACGGCACCGTCGGCCTTGACGACGGTGTCCTCGACGTGCCGGACGGCATCCATGACCGGTTGCGCCGGGGTACCCGCATGCCGGTCGAGGGGATCGTCTTCCGTCTTCACCCAGCCGCCGGTGCGGATGCCGTTCCACCCGGCGTAACTCTGCGCGACGATGTGCGCTCCCCCGATGCCTTCAGCCGCGGCCATCAGGTGGTCGGTCCCCTCGGTGCGCAGCCGGTTCGTCCTGGCGAACCAACGGTCCATGTGCTTCAGGTCCGGCGCACCCGCGATCGCGGTCATCTGGTGGACGATCACGTCCGGCCGGGCGCCGGCCACCGCCTCGCCCACCGACACCGCGTCGAGCCCGTCCATCACGACCGCCTCAGCGCCGGATTGCGCCAACATGTCCAGCTTCGCGGGGCTCGTCGTGGTCGCGGTCACCTGATGACCTCGATCGACGAGCAGCCGCACCAGTCGCCGTCCGACCACACCGGTCCCGCCTGCTACGAACACGCGCACAGCCCATCACCCCTCGGTAGGTTTCGTCCTCGGTTCTCACTACCGAAGACGAGACAGCCCGTGCGGCTGTGACACGGCGCCGTGGACGGTGCCCGAGGCGGACCTCCCGAGGGCTATCCAACGGGCTATCCCGCCGCCCGGGTGATGACGCCGGACAGGAACGTCTCGACCGCATCGACCACGGTGGTCATCGCTTCCTGGTGGTCGTGACCCTTCCCCACCTTCATGCCGTGGTCGGCGCCCGGAACTCGCACCAGCTCGTACCCACCGGCCGGGAACTCCTCGGGCCGGCCGAACGTGTCGCGCTCGCCCTGAACCACCAGGCACGGCAGTACCGCGGCGGCGCCGAGCAGCTCGTCCTGGCGGGAGCGCTCGGGCTTGCCGGGCGGATGCAGCGGGAACGACAACGCCACCACACCGACGGCGCCGGTGGCCGCGCCCGTCCGGCAGGCCACCCGCGCCCCGGCGCTGCGCCCGCCGACCACCAGGGGCACGTCGCCGGGGATCTCTTCCAGTGCAGCGACCCAGGCTTCGTCCAGAACGGGTGGGCGGGGTGCGACCTTGCGTCCGGCCAGCCGCCACGGCTGCTCGACCCGGATCACGCTCACGCCGGCACTCGGCAGCCGCCGTGCCAGGGCGCTGAGATCTCTGGCGTCAGGGCCGCCGCCCGCGCCGTGCCCCAGCACGCACCGGGCCCACGGCCGCTCGGCGTCGTCCACCCACAGCCGCGCGTCGCCGACCGGCGTGGCCACGGTGGTGTAGGTCGTCACAGTGTCACCGGGTCCAGAAGGTGCGGCCCGTTGTTGGCGACGCGATTCACCTCCGTGGACACCGGGTAGGCCGCCAGCGTGCCCGGCGTCGCCGGCGACAGCATCGCCGTCAGCTCGTCGGTGTCGGTGTGGTCGGGATCGAGCCAGTCCGACCATTTGCCGGGGTCGACCAGCATCGGCATCCGGGGATGGATCTGGCCCACGTCGTCGGTGGCATCGGTGGTGAGGATCACCGCCGACCACAAGAACGCGTCGGGATCGTCCTCGGGCCGGGACGGGTCGCGCCAGATCTCGTACAGCCCGGCCATGGCCAGCATCCCGTCCCGGGGGTGGATGAAGAACGGCTGCTTCTTGCCCTTGGTTTCGCCCCGCCATTCGTAGAACCCGTCCGCCGGCAGCAGGCACCGGCGCTTGGCGAAGGCACGCCGGAACGACGGCTTCTGGGCCGCCGTCTCGACTCGGGCGTTGATCAGGCGGTTCCCGATGGCGGGGTCGTCAGCCCACGAGGGCACCAAGCCCCATTTCAAGGTGCGTAGGCGCCGTTGCGGTTGCGCGTCGGGCTCGTCGCGCCGGCGGCGGGTCAGCACGCCGTACACCTGCTTGCTCGGGGCGACGTTCCAGTCCGGCTCCAGGCGCTCACGTACCTCGACGTGCTCGACGTCGAACTCGTCAACCAGGTCGTCCACCGTCTGGCTCACGACATATCGTCCGCACATGACTTCATCCTCGCACCACGCCGCGCTCTGACGCAGAACTCGGCCGGTCACCCATCGGTTCGGTCGATTTTCATGGTAGGCAGGAGTCATGAGCCTGGTCCGACTGATCGCCCGACCGATGCTGGCAACGATCTTCGTTGTTCAGGGTGCGAACAACCTGCGCGACCCGGAGCCCGTGCTTCCGGTCGCCACGGAGTTCGCCGAACGCTTCGGCCCCACTCTCGAGCGCCGAATACCGTCGATGCCCACCGACCCGAAGACTCTCGTGCGCATCAACGCCGGTGTGCAGTTGGGTGCCGGACTGGCCCTGGCCACCGGAAAGTTCCCGCGCCTCGCCTCGCTCGCCCTCCTCGCGTCGCTGGTGCCGACCACACTGGCCGGGCATCCGTTCTGGGAGGCCGAGGATCCTGCTGAACGCAAGACGCAGCGCATCCAGGCCATGAAGAACGCCGGTATGGCCGGTGGCCTCCTGCTGGCCAGTGTCGACACCGAGGGCAAGCCCGGCGTGTCGTGGCGGGCCCGCCGGGCCGCGCGCGATGCGCGTCGCACCGGCAAGTCCGCCAAGCGTGCGGCGAAGGTCCGCGCAGGCAAGGCGCGCAGCGACATCTCGGCGCTGTCGCATCGCGTGCACTAGAGCGGCTGACTCGCGCACAGAAACGGACCGCGGCGCCCGCCGGAGTGGTACTCGTAGCGGCGACCGGCATGTTCCAGGACGAATCGGTGGCCCGGAGTGAGAACTTGCGGGTAGGCCATGCCCGGCTGCGGGCAGCCCAGACTGCCGTCGCGCCAGGTGACCTCCTCGACCCGGACGACCACCACGTCGGAGGGGTGGACGCCCAGCCGTTGGGCGAGGTCAGCGCAGGCGGCCCGGGTCTGTTCCGCCGTCGATCCGACGCCGCCGGTCACGTCCGACTGCCCGCGGCCGGCAGCGCCTCGGCGAGCATCGATTCCGCGGTGGCCCGAGCGTGGGCGATGGCGTCGGGCTGATCACCGGCGGTCACCATCACCAGCGCGCCCTCGTGCAGCACAGTGAGGCGCAGACCGAGGCGGGCCGCGTGTTCGGCCTCGGCGCCGGCCTCCTCGAGCAGGCCCTGGTACAGCGCCAGCGTCCACGCCTTCTCGTCCCGGATGATGTCGACACCCGGATGACCGGTGCCGCCGATCTCGGCGAAGGCGTTGACGAAGGCGCAGCCCCGGCTGGACGCCCGGCTCCACTCATCCAGTGCGTCGAACACCGCGAGAATCCGCTCGGTCGCAGGTAGCGCGGCACGCTGCTCGAGATGGGCGGTGACGAAGTCTCGCCAGCGATCAGAGCGGCGCTGCAGGTACATCGCGACCAGGGCGTCCTTCGAGCCGAACCGGTCGTAGAGGGTCTTCTTGGTCACGCCGGCCGTCTCGGCGATGGTCTCGACGCCGACGGCACGGATGCCGTGCGTGTAGAACAGGTCGCCGGCGGCTTGCAGGATGCGTTCACCCGCCGGCGTCAGAGCCGTCGCGGTGCGTGGCATCGGCGCCTCCTCGTGAACCCGGCCTTGGCGTCACATCAGTATACCGACCGGTATGGAGAAATCTGGTCGGCCGGGATGGTCGGCCGGGATGGTCGGCCGGCATGGCCGGCATGGTCGGCCGGGTGCATCACGAGGCGTTCTGGCGCATCACCACCCATACACGCCTAGTGGTCTAGGCAATTGGGTGGTGAACATGATCATTTGGCTGCAACGGGTTCGTCGACCAGGGGGCGAGACTCCGGGGCCGCCGAGCGGATCTCGTCAGCGGCCTGGTCGTCCGGTTTGGTCTGCGAGTCGCGTTCGGCCGCGACGCGTTCGTTGTAGATCTCGACCTCGCGGGCGATGGTCGCATCGTCCCAGCCCAGCGGCCCGGCCATGAGCTCGGCGACCGCACGCGCGCACTCGGTGCCCCGGTGCGGGTATTCGATGGAGATCCGCGTACGCCGGGTGAGCAGATCGGTGAGGTGCAACGCACCCTCGTGCGTGACGCCGTAGACGACCTCGACCTTCAGGTAGTCCGGCGCCGCCGGGATCGGCTCGAGCAGGTCCGGACGGTCGACGGCCAGCGCCAACACCTCGTGGACCAACGAGCCGTACCGGTCGAGCAGATGACGCACCCGGTACGGATGCAGGCCGTGCACCTCACCCAGCCGGTCGGCCTGATTGACCAGCGCGTGGTAACCGTCGGCGCCCAGCAGGGGCACGCGGTCGGTGATGGACGGCGCGATACGGCCACGAATGTCCTGCGCCGCGGCATTGATGGCGTCAGCGGCCATCACGCGGTACGTCGTGTACTTGCCGCCGGCGATGGCGACCATGCCCGGCGCCGGGCGGCCGACGGCGTGCTCACGCGACAGCTTCGACGTGTCGTCGCTCTCTCCGGCCAGCAGCGGTCGCAGGCCCGCGTACACGCCCTCGATGTCGTCATGGGTCAGCGGCGTCATCAGGACCGAGTTGATGTGGTCGAGGATGTAGTCGATGTCGGCACGCGTGGCCGCGGGGTGGGCGAGATCGAGGTTCCAGTCGGTGTCGGTGGTGCCGATGATCCAATGACTGCGCCAGGGGATGACGAACAGCACCGACTTCTCGGTGCGCAGGATCAGGCCGGTCTCGGCGTTGATCCGGTCGCGCGGGACGACGATGTGTACGCCCTTGCTCGCACGTACCCGGAACCGCCCGCGCGTGCCGGCCAGGTGCTGCAGCTCGTCGGTCCACACGCCCGTCGCGTTGACGACGACGTCGCATTCGACGTCTTGCTGCTCGCCGGTCTCGACGTCGCGAATCTGGACCCCGCTGATCCGGTCTGCCTCGCGCAGAAACCCCACGACCTGCGTGGACGAACGCACCACGGCGCCGTAGTGCGCGGCCGTTCGGGCCACGGTCAGCGTGTGCCGGGCGTCGTCGGACATCGCGTCGAAGTATCGGACGCCGCCGACCAAAGCGTCGTGGCGCATGGCCGGGAACAGCCGCAACGCCCCCGAGCGAGTCAGGTGCTTCTGCCCCGGGACCGACTTCGCCCCGCCCATGGTGTCGTACAGCAGCAGGCCGGTGGCGGTATAGGGACGTTCCCAGAACCGGTGGACCAGCGGGTACAGGAAGCTGACGGGCTTGACCAGGTGCGGCGCCAAGCGCGTGAGCATCAGCTCGCGCTCTCGCAGCGCCTCGCGGACCAGCCCGAACTCGAACTGTTCCAGATACCTCAACCCGCCGTGGAAGAGCTTGCTGGACCGGCTCGAGGTGCCAGCGGCGAAGTCACGCGCCTCGACCAGCGCGACTCGCAGCCCGCGCGTCACAGCGTCCAGCGCCGAGCCGGTACCGACGACCCCGCCACCGATCACCACGACATCGAAGTACTCCGAGCCGAGCCGGTTCCAAGCCTCGCGCCGAGACTCCGGACTCAGTCGACCGCTGGGCTCGCCGGGCCTGGCCTGCACGCTCACGTCGATCACGCCTCCTCGCCAGCTCTGCCGGACGGTCTCGGCACGCGGAGGTCGGATTCCGCGAACCGCCGCACACACGACTCACGCTACCCGCTCACCCGGGCCGGCGCTGCCCTGATCGGCCACCCTGCATCGACCGTTCGGAGCGACAGCGCCGTCGGGTGAGAGCCTCACACCTCTTTCTCGGCCGGGCCGGGCGGCGCCTCCTCTGCGGCTGCCTCGGCCAACGTGTTACGAGCGTGCAGGATGTCGCTGATGAACAGGTCGTAGATCAACACCCCGATGACACCGCCGATCAGCGGACCGACGATGGGAATCCAGAAGTAGTTGCTGAACCAGTCGCCGTCGCCCGGCATCGCCAGATCACCCCAACCGGCGACCCAGGTGAAGAGCCGCGGGCCGAAGTCACGGGCCGGGTTGATGGCATATCCGGCGTTGGCGCCGAACGAGATGCCGATGGCTCCGACGGCCAGACCGATGACCAGCGGGCCCAGGTTGGCCAGGACGCCCCTGTTCCGCAGGTCGATCAACGCTGCGATGAGCATGACCAGGAAGCCGGTACCCACGATCTGGTCGATGAGCGGGCCCCAGACGCTGCCGTCGAAGTACGGCGCAGGGAACGTCGCGAAGATGGAGAAGCTCGGGATGTTGTGCCCCGGCGGGTCGCTGGCTTGCTCGAACGCCGAGATCGCATCGCGGTAGACAAGGTAGACCAGCGCGGCTCCCAGGAATGCCCCGATCAGTTGGGAGACCATGTACGGCAGCACCTTCGGCCACGGGAATCCGCGGCGGATGGCGAAGGCGAGAGTCACCGCTGGGTTGATGTGAGCGCCGCTGACGCCACCGGCTACATAGACACCCATCGCCACAGCGAACGCCCAACCCCAGGCAATGAGGAGCCAGTCCCCCGAGCCGAGAAAGAACGTCGTCGGGCCTTCCGTACGACCGGAGCCGGGCAGCGCCGCCACCGCCATCGCAACAGAACCACAACCGAATGCGATGAGGACGAAAGTGCCGAGGAGTTCGGCCACACACTCGCCCCAGAGTCCGCCCCTACTCTTGAGCCCGCTTCCCTTCCGTACAGCCAGTGGAGAAATGTCGTCGGACATCCGGACCTCCTTGGACATGCCGGAGCAATACACGAGGCGTTCTGCGCAACACCCGGCCCGCAGCACACCTTGTGAGAACAATCACCATAGTCGCGCGGCGATCCTTTGGGGGGTACCCGAACGATGGAAAATCTTTCGTCGTTTATCCCTGTTGATTTCCAGTTCCATCGGCTACTCCCGGTGCTCCTTCTCGGGTCGTACTGTTGGCAGTGGTAGGCACCGTCACCTCTCGACGACGTGAGGAGCACGCATGAGCCAGTACGTAGCCGCGATCGACCAGGGAACGACGTCCACTCGATGCATGATCTTCGACCACTCCGGTGGTGTCGTCTCGGTCGACCAGCGCGAGCACGAGCAAATCTTTCCGCAAGCCGGCTGGGTCGAACACGACCCCGAAGAGATCTGGCGCAATACTCGCGAGGTCTGCGCCGGCGCACTGGCCAAGGGCGACCTCGTCAGCTCCGACGTCGCCGCGGTCGGCATCACCAACCAGCGTGAGACGGCGGTGGTGTGGGACCGGACCACCGGCAAACCGGTGTACAACGCCATCGTCTGGCAGGACACCCGCACCGACCGGATCGTCAACGAGCTCGCTCGCGACGGCGGGCCCGACCGCTACCGTGCCACCACCGGCCTACCACTGGCGACCTACTTCTCCGGCCCCAAGGTGAAGTGGATCCTCGACAACGTCGACGGCGCACGCGCCAAGGCAGAGGCCGGCGACCTGCTGTTCGGCAACATCGACACCTGGGTGCTGTGGAACGCCACCGGCGGGCCGGACGGCGGGTTGCATTACACCGATCCGACCAACGCCTCGCGCACCCTGCTGATGGATCTCGACACCCTGTCGTGGAACGAGCAGAACGCCGCCGACATGGGCATCCCGATGTCCATGCTGCCCGAGATCCGCTCGTCGTCGGAGGTCTACGGCAACGTCCGGGAACGCGGAGCGTTCGCCGGGCTGCCGCTGGCCGGCATCCTCGGCGACCAGCAGGCCGCCACGTTCGGGCAGGCCTGCCTGTCGCCCGGTGAGGCCAAGAACACGTACGGCACCGGCAACTTCGTCCTGCTCAACACCGGCACCGAGAAGGTGATGAGCGAGAACGGCCTGCTCACGACGGTGTGCTACAAGATCGGCGACAACGACACCGTGTACGCGCTCGAGGGCTCCATCGCCGTGACGGGCTCGCTCGTGCAGTGGCTGCGGGACAATCTCGGCATCATCTCGTCTGCGCCGGAGATCGAGACGCTGGCGGCCAGCGTCGACGACAACGGTGGCGCGTACTTCGTGCCCGCGTTCTCCGGCCTGTTCGCCCCGTACTGGCGCTCCGATGCCCGCGGCGCCATCGTGGGCCTGACGAGGTACGTCAACAAGGGGCACCTGGCCCGCGCCGTCCTCGAGGCGACCGCGTTCCAGTCCCGCGAGGTCATCGACGCCATGAACGCCGACTCCGGCGTGGCGCTGAAGTCGTTGAAGGTCGACGGCGGCATGGTCGCCAACGACCTGCTGATGCAGTTCCAGGCCGACATCCTGGGCGTTCCGGCCATCCGGCCGGTCGTAGCCGAAACCACCGCGCTGGGCGCGGCTTACGCCGCCGGGCTCGCAGTCGGATTCTGGGAAGGCGAGGACGACATCCGCAACAACTGGGCGCAAGACAAGCAGTGGGACCCGCGGATGGACGAGGAAGTCCGCGAGAAGCAGTACCGCACGTGGAAGAAGGCGGTCACCAAGACCTTCGACTGGGTCGAGGACGAGTGAGCCGACCACGCTCACCCGACCGACGGCGACGGGCGCGGCGCCGCAGCTAGGCTGGTCAGCACGATGACCGACACCACTGCCCCGCTGTGGGCCGCCCCGCTCGCCTCCGGGCCGATCACCGCCACGGTGCGCGTGCCCGGGTCCAAATCACTGACCAATCGGGCCCTCGTGCTCGCCGCGCTGGCGTCCGGGCCGTCGCGGCTGCGCCACCCGCTCACCGCACGCGACACCACGCTGATGCGCCAGGCGCTGCAGAGCCTCGGGGCCCGCATCGACGACACCGACGACGGCTGGGTGGTCACGCCCGGCCCGATCCGCGGAGACACCGCCGTCGAGTGTGGCCTGGCCGGAACTGTGATGCGGTTCGTACCTCCGGTCGCCGCCCTGGCCGCCGGTGAGGTTCGATTCGACGGCGACCCGCCCGCGCGGGTTCGCCCTATGGGCACGGTCATCGACGCGTTGCGCACGCTCGGGGTGGGCGTCCACGACGACGGACGCGCCGCACTGCCGTTCACCGTTGACGGCACCGGTAGCGTGCCGGGCGGTTCGGTCACCATCGACGCCTCGGCGTCCTCGCAGTTCGTCAGCGGGCTGCTGCTCGCCGGTGCCCGGTACGACAAGGGCATCACGGTGCACCACGACGGCACACCGGTTCCGTCGCTGCCCCACATCGACATGACCGTCGGCATGCTCCGCGACTGCGGGGTGGACGTCGACGACGACGTCGCGAACACGTGGCGGGTCGAGCCGGGCCCGATCCAGCCGCTCGACGCCGTGATCGAACCGGACCTGTCCAACGCCGCGCCGTTCCTGGCCGCAGCGCTCCTGACCGAGGGTCGGGTGCACATTCCCGACTGGCCGGGCGCCACCACCCAGCCGGGCGACGCGCTGCGCGACCTGCTCACTCGACAGGGCGGGTCGTGTCGTCTCGATGCCAACGGCCTGACCGTACAGGGCACCGGGAGCGTGCGAGGCATCGACGCCGACCTGCACGACGTCGGCGAGCTCACGCCGGTCCTGGCGGCGGTGGCGGCGCTGGCCGACGGTCCGTCGCACCTGCGCGGCATCGCGCACCTGCGTGGGCACGAGACCGACCGGCTGGCCGCGCTGGCAGCAGAGATCAACGGCCTCGGCGGCGACGTCACCGAGACCGACGACGGGCTCGTCATCCGGCCCCGCCCGATGCACGGCGGGGTGTTCCATTCCTACGCCGATCACCGGATGGCCCAGGCCGGCGCCGTGCTGGGGCTCGTGGTGCCGGGCGTCGAGGTCGAGGACATCGCCACCACCGCCAAGACCTTGCCGGACTTCCCCAGCCTGTGGTCACGCATCGTCACCTCGGAGCGCCCGGCGTGATGGCACGGCGGGCCGCGACGTCGTACGACGAGCGTGACGTCAAAGTCCGCCCTGGGCGTGGTTCCCGCCCGCGCAGCAAGCTCCGCCCGGCACACGCCGACGCCGAGCCCGGCCTGGTCGTCGCGGTCGATCGCGGCCGCTACACCTGCGTCGTGGACGGCCGGACCGTCACCGCCATGACCGCGCGCGAGCTGGGCCGCAAAGCGGTGGTCGTCGGCGACCGCGTGGGCTTGGTGGGTGACGTGAGTGGACGTGAAGGCACTCTGGCGCGCATCGTGCGCGTCGAGCAGCGCGCCACCGTGTTGCGGCGTACCGCCGACGACGATGACGCCGTCGAGCGGGTCATCGTCGCCAACGCCGAGCAGATGATGATCGTGACCGCCGTCGCCGACCCCGAGCCACGACCCCGCTTGGTGGATCGCTGCCTGGTTGCCGCCTTCGACGCCGGGGTCGACCCGCTGTTGTGCGTGACCAAGTCGGACCTGGCCGATCCGACGCCGTTGCTCGCCAGTTATGCCCCCCTCGACATCCCCACGGTCGTGATCGGCCACCATGCCACTTCCGAACGCGAGCTGGCGAGGCTGCGTGAGCATGTGCGCGATCGGACGACGGTGCTGGTAGGGCATTCCGGCGTGGGCAAGTCGACCCTGGTCAACGCCCTGGTGCCGGGCGCTGACCGCGCCATCGGCGAGGTGAACGTCGTCACCGGGCGCGGCCGGCACACCTCCACGAACGCCGTCGCGCTGCCGTTGCCGGACGGCGGGTGGGTCATCGACACGCCGGGCATCAGGTCGTTCGGTCTCGCGCACGTGGACCCGTCCCGGCTCATTCTCGCCTTTCCGGACCTGGCCGCCGAGACCGACGCATGCCCGCGGGGCTGCACGCACGGCGAGACCGAGCCCGAGTGCGCGCTCGACACCGCGCTGGCCGACGCGCGCCTCGACCCGGACCGGGTCGGCTCGTACCGACGGCTGCTGGCCAGCCGTGAGCGTCAGGCCGGCGACTGATGCCGAGGCGCTCGGCGGCGTGTGACCGCCAACCCCGCCGGACCGTGTAGGTTGACCAACCGTGGCCTATGACGACGACCTCCGGTTCGCGCACGTTCTCGCCGACGATGCGGACTCGCAGACCACGTCGCGCTTTCGGGCCGACGATCTGCGGATCGAAGGCAAAGCCGACGGCTCCCCCGTCACCGACGCCGACAAGGCGACCGAAGAGGCGATTCGCCGGACCCTGTCGCGTGCACGTCCCCGCGACTCCATCGTCGGTGAGGAGTTCGGCACCGAGGGCTACAGCTCACGTCGCTGGGTCATCGACCCGATCGACGGCACCCGGAACTTCATGCGCGGCGTCCCGGTGTGGGCGACGCTGATCGGGCTGATGGTCGATGACGAAGTGGTGGCCGGGGTCGTGTCCGCGCCCGCGTTGGGCCGGCGGTGGTGGGCCGCGCGGGGCACCGGCGCCTGGACCGGTCGCTCCCTGTCGTCAGCCACGCGGTGCCGGGTCTCCGAGGTGAGCAGCATCGAGGAGGCGTCGCTGTCGTACTCCGATCTGTCCGGCTGGGAGGAACGGGGCATGTTGCCGGCGTTCCTCGACGTCATCCAGGCATGCCAGCGCACCCGTGCTTACGGCGACTTCTGGTCGTACATGCTGCTGGCCGACGGTGCTGTCGACATCGCGACCGAGCCGCAGCTCGCTCTGCACGACATGGCCGCGCTCGTGGTGGTCGTCGAAGAGGCCGGCGGCCGCTTCACCGATCTGCGCGGCAACCCCGGCCCACTGGGTGGCGACGCGCTCGCGACCAACGGCCGGCTGCACGACGACGTCCTCGAACGCCTCACGGCCGGCTGATCCCGTCGTTCGCCGGCTCCGGCACGGCCGCGCTCGCCTCGCCGGAGCCCGCGGTACGTACGCCACGCAGGAGGATCGCCGCCACGACGGCCATCCCGGCGAGCAACCCGGCGCCCACGGCAGCAGAGACGTTGAAGCCGTTCACATAGGCGTGAAACGCCGCCTGAAGCAGCGGCCCCGCTGCTTGTTCGGGCAGCGATTCAGCCACGGCGACAGCGCCCCCGAGGCTCCCACCAGCCGCGTCGGCCGCCGCCCCGGACAATCCGTCAGCGACGACGCCGCCCAGGTCGTCTCGATACACCGCAGTGGCGACGCTGCCCAGCACGGCGATGCCCAGGGCACCGCCGAATTCCGCGCCGGTCTCGGAGATCGCCGCAGCCGAGCCCGATCGTTCGGGCGGGGCCGAGCCCATGATCAGGTCGACGACCAGGCTCACCGCCATGCCGATTCCCAGGACCATCACGGTGTAGCAGGAGATGACGACGGCGACAGCTGAGTCGGCCTCCACCATCAGCGCGACCATCGCGAAACCGATCGAGGCGGTCAGCACGCCAGCCGCGACGACGAAGCCGGGGCGGATCCAGCGCACGACGATGTTCGCCGTGGCGATTCCGACGACGGTGCCGGCGACGGTCGGCAGCATCGCCACCGCGGCGGTGAACGGACTCATGCCGAGCACGATCTGGATGTACTGCACGGCGATGACCCCCATACCGGCACTGGCGAAGATGAGGATGGCGTTCGAGCCGGTGGCCACACTGAACGCCGCTCGACGGAACAGCTGTACGTCGATCAACGGCGTGGGCAACGTGCGCTGACGGCGGATGAACAGCGCGCCCATGGCGACACCGGCGACGATCGTGCCGACCGCCGGCGTCGTGACACCGACATGTTCAGCGATCTGCTTGATCCCGTAGATCACCGGCAGAACGGCGGCCAGCGACAGCGCCACGCTGACCGGGTCGAGCCGGCCGGCCTGGGCATCCTTCGACTCCGGCAGCAGCAACGGGCCCACGATCAGTAGCAACGCCATCACCGGGAGGTTGATCAGGAACACCGATCCCCACCAGAAGTTCTCCAACAGCAAGCCGCCGATGATCGGGCCGACGGCGACACCTCCGGTGAACGCCATGGTCCACACACCGATGGCCGCACGCCGTTGGTCAGGGTCGTGGAACATGTTGCGGATCAGCGACAACGTGGACGGCGCCAGGGTGGCGCCGCCGATGCCGAGCAGGGCGCGAGCGGCGATCAGCATCTCCGGGCTCGTGGCGTACGCGGCCAGGACCGACGCCGCGCCGAAGGCGACCGATCCGGTCAACAGCAATCGCCGCCGCCCGATGCGGTCACCCAGGGTGCCCATCGTGATCAACAGCCCGGCCATGAGGAAGCCGTAGATGTCCATGATCCACAGCAGTTGGGTGCCGCTGGGTTCGAGATCCGCGCTGAGCCACGGCGCCGCCATGAAAAGCACGGACAGGTCCATGGAAGCGAGCAGGGCCGGCAGGGCGAGCACGGCCAGCCCGACCCATTCCTTACGGCCCGCAGCCGTAGATGTGTTCGTCATGGCTGCGATGGTACGAGCGTCTTAAACGCTTGTCTAGTACATTTGTGTAAGACGAACGTATGGCTCGCGGGCTACCCTGGAGCGCATGGGACACCGGGAGGATCTACTCGCCGGCGCCAAGCGGCTGCTGGCCACCAAGGGCTTCGGGCACATCACCGCGCGCGACATCGTGGCGGAGTCCGGCACCAATCTGGGTTCGATCGGCTACCACTTCGGCTCCAAAGACGCCCTGCTCAACGCGGCTGTGCTCGACTCGTTCAACGATTGGGACGGTGAGGTCGAGAAGGCACTCGCCGCCAGGACCGGAGACACGCCTCTCGACCGGCTCGAGGCTTTCCTGGCCGCGGTCATCGAAGGGGTGCAGAACAACCGGCCACTCGCCGTGGCCAGCGTGCACGCTTTTGCCCAGTTCGAATACGTGCCCGAACTGCGCGAACAGTTCGCCGAGACTTACACCGACGCTCGGCGCGAGCTCGCCTCGTTGGCGTTGGACCGAGACGATGTCGACGACGCCACCGCACGACGCGTCGGCTCGCTCGTGCTGGCACTGATCAACGGCCTGGTCATGCAGTGGCTGATCGATCGCGACGCGGCGCCGTCAGCTGCGGACATGGCCACCGCGATCCGGGAGCTGGTCGACCCGCCGCCCGGCGAGTGAGCCCGGCGTCCTGGATCACCGTGCCGGCGCCGACGCCAAGTGCCGCGCCACCGTGTTGACCACCGCGACGATCGGCACCGCGATCACCGCGCCGATGATGCCGCCGGCCAGCGTGCCGATCGACACGGCCACCACCACGGCGAGCGGGTGCACCCGCACCATCTTGCCCAGGATCAACGGCTGGAACACGTTGCCCTCGATCTGCTGCACGGCCACCATGCCGGCCAGCACCACGATCGCGGTGATCAGGCCCTGCGTCACCAGCGCGACCAGCATCGCGACCGCACCGGTCACGAACGCACCCACCAGGGGGACGAAGGCGCCGAAGAAGATCAGCACGCCGAGCGGCACCGCCAGCGGCACGCGCAAGATGAGCAGCAAGATCGTGATGGCGATCGCGTCGAACAGCGCCACCAGCACGATGCCGCGGATGTACTGCGCCAACGTGGCCCAGGCGACCTCGCCGGCCGAAGCCGCTCGCGTCCGCGCCCGCCTCGGCAGCACGTTGACCAGCCACGCCCAGATCCGGTCGCCGTCGTAGAGGAAGAAGAGCAAGGCGAACAGGGTCAACACCAGGCCGACGACGATCTCGACAGCCACCGTCGCCGCCGTGGCCGCCTGCTCGGTCACCGCATCGTTGTCCTGCACCAAGGCGACGACTCGGTCGATCCAGTCGTTGAGCTGGACCTCGTCGATGCGGAACGGCGGGCCGGCCAGCCAGTCACGGATCTCCTGCAGGCCTTCCTCGGCCTGATCGACCACGTCGTTGAACTGGTCGCCGACCGCGTTGCCGACGAACGTCAACGAGCCGGCGACGACGACGATGAACCCGACGAAGACCGTCACCGCCGCCGGTCCCCGCCGCCAGCCGAAGTTGCGCAGCCGGCGGACGAGCGGGTGCAGCCCGGCCGCGAGCAGCATCGCCGCGACCAACGGGAAGATGACGACCTTGAGCTCCCACGCCAGCCAGCCGGCCCCGCCGACGGCCGCGGCGATGATGAGCAGCCGCCAGCTCCAGTCGGCAGCGTCGCGAACGACTTGCGGAACGGGGTGCGGGCGCTCGGGTGGCAACGCGGGCACGCTGGGTGGAGCCGGCGGGACGGGTTGTGGCTCGGATTCGCCCGACGGCGTGGACGGCGCCGGCGGTGCCGGTGTCGTGGTGATCTCGTCGGCCTCGGCGTCGCTCGAGGCGCGCAGGCGCGCTTCTTTCAGCCGTTGCACCACACCCTGCAGACGTTCCAGCACAAGGATCAGCCTGGCACATCATTGCTGACCATTCGGGCAGGCCACGCACGATCTCAGCCCGATTCGCCGGGTCGGCGTCATGATCCGGCCGGTCCCTCGTCGTGGTATACGCATGGGCCTGAAGGCGCATCAGGACGAAACTGGAGTTTTTCGAGCATGAGGGATTGCCACGGACAAGACGAGCCGGCCCGCCCGGCGTGGGCCCGGTTGTTGCGGCCGTCAGATCCGCACGGCGCGAACGGCGCTGCGGATGCGGTGGCGTCTCCAGGCGTCGAATCCGTCCTCGGGGCGCTGCGGGCCGCCGAACCGGACCCCGACGCCGTCAAGCACGCCCTGGCCGTCTACGCCTGGGAACGCGCCGCGGCCTGTCCGGACCTCACGTGCGCGCTGGACGACATCGACGACCTGTGGAACCTGCTCGAATCGACCGGCTCGGCTCCGGTCTCGCGCAGCCGAGCGCGCCACTGCCTGGTCGATGCCTGGGTCGACGCGGTGGCCGCCGAACGTGGCTCGCCGGGTGTCGACCCGCTGTCCGGCCTGCACACGGCCGGCTACCTCTATGGCCGGGTGCACGAGCTGGACCGGCTGGCCGGTGATGCGCCCGCGGCGCTGGTCCTGATCGTCGTGCGCTGGCCGGCCGCCGCAGGTCCATGGCTGCGGATCGCCCACGTGATGCAGGTCGCATCGGCCTTGCGCGACCGGGTGCGCCCGGAAGCCACACTGAGCCAGGTCGGCACCACCATGGCGGTCGCGCTGGTGCCCGACGACGCCCGGGCCCGCGTGGAGCGGCACGCCTTGACGAAGGCGTTCGAAAGCGATGAACTGTGCACCGCACAGGTACAGGTGGACGTCTTCGCCGTCCCGGATGTCCGGTCGCACTTGCCGAAACTCGTGACGCAATTGCACGAGCAGGCTAGTCTCGATCATGTCACCGGGACGCCCAGTAGCCGCCACACAGGGACGGGGCACCTGGACTGAGCGGCCCAAGGGGACAGAAGAGAGCGCCAGTGACGATGCCACCAGACGCTTCGGGGGACGAGCGAGAGCTCATCGCGCGTACGCGCGCGGGCGACATGGACGCCTATGACGAGCTGTACCGGCGTCATGTCGACGACGCGACCAAGGTCGCGCGGATCATCACGAACAACAGCGACGAAGCCCAAGACATCGTCGCCGAAGCATTCACCCGGGTTCTGACCCGGCTACGCGAGGGCGGCGGCCCGGACAGCGAGCTCACGCCGTACCTGCGCACCGTCGTACGCCGTCTGGCGATCGACCGCCACCGCAGCTCCGAGCGTGACGGTTCCCCGGCCGATCCGGCCGCGCTCGAGGTCCTTCCGCGTACCGACGACCCGATGGGTCGCGCCACGAACCGCCAGCTGGTGCGCCAGGCCTTCGAGACTCTGCCCGAACGCTGGCAGCAGGTGCTCTGGCACACCGAGATCGAGGGACGTTCGGCCGCGTCTTTGGCCCCGGCGCTGGGCAGTTCACCCAACGCCGTGGCCGCGCTGGCCTACCGTGCCCGCGAAGGACTCCGGCAGGCCTACCTCGCGGTCAACCTCGCTACCGAGGTCCAGCCGGAATGCCGCTCGTACGCGCCCAAGGTGGCCTCGTACGTCCGTGGCACCCTGTCCTCTCACGACACCCGCGAGATGAGCGCGCACCTCGCGCAGTGTGCCCACTGCCGCGAGCGACGCGACGAACTGCTCCTGCTGGTCTCGGACATCCGGGGCGTCCTGTGGCCCGCACTGCTGCTGCCGGCCTCGGCCGCGGCGACCGCTGCCGCGGCCGGTGCCGCCGGAGCGGCGGGCGGCGGCGTTCTGGCCTTCCTGTCGCCGTCGTCCTGGGGCCGGCGCGCGAAGCAGCTCGCCGCCACCGGGGCCGGCGTCGCCGCTGCCGGCATCCTCATCGCAACGGCGTATGTCGCCGTCAACAGCGACGAGCCGGACGACTCACCACAGGCGATTCCGAGCGAAACCTCCGAGACGAGCGAGCCGGACGAGCCCGGCGTCCCACCCGACGTCGAGCCGGACCCCGAACCCGACGAACCGTCGGCCCCGGACTCCGAGCCGGACCAGCCGGACGATCCCGACCAACCGGACGATCCCGACCAGCCGGACGGGTCCGGGCCCGACCAGTCCGAGCCCGACGAGCCGGACCAGCCGAGCGACCCGTCCGACGAGCCCACGCCTTCGCAGTCGCCGCCGGACGACCCCGACCCGAGCCCGTCCGACACGCCGACGCCCCCGCAGCCCCCGAACGACGAGCAACCGCCGAGCATCGACGCCCAGCCGCCGTCCAATCCGGTGGTCGTGGCCGGTAGTGGCGTGACGCTCACCGTCAGCATCTCGGGCAACCCGCCGCCGCAGTTGCAGTGGCAGTACGCCGACCCTGCTCCCGACACCTCGACCTCGACGGCGGTGTCGTCGCAGAAATCGCAGGAATCGCAGGTGCACTTCGCCGCGTGGTCGCCGGACTCGTTCCTGCAACCGGACTCCCTGCTACCGGAGTCGCTGCTGCCCACACCCAGCACCACGCCGTCGCCGACGAACACCCCGTCGCCGACGAACACGCCGACACCCACGGACACTCCGACACCCACGGGCACCCCGACACCGACGAACACGCCGACCCCGACGGCTTCGGTCACCCAGTCGCCCACGCCGTCGTCCAGCGCCACCAACGAGCCCACCAAGCCGCCCACGCCACCGGCGGAAAGCGACTGGGTCGACATCAAGGGCGCCACGTCGGCCACCCTGGTGATTCCGCGCGTCAAGCCCGAGGACGACGGTCGCGCTTACCGGGTCCTCGCCACGAACCCGGCGGGCACGGTCGCCACCAAGCCGGCCGTGGTCTCGGTCCGGTTCAAACCGGAGATCACCGTCCAGCCCGGCGACGTCGAGGTCGACGAGGGCGGCAAGGCCACCTTCACCGCTGAGGCCGTCGGCAAGCCCGAGCAGCTCACCGCGTCGTGGCAGGTCCGTAAGCCCGGCGGAGAGTGGACCGACACGAAGCGTTCGACCACCAAGGACGAGGGCTCCGGGACCAGTGCCGGCCCGTCCAAGCAGACGACCAGTACGTCGATCGAGATCAGCGACGTTCCGGCGAGCTACCACCGCTACGAGTACCGCGCGGTGTTCACCAACGAGACCGGCACCTCCACCAGCAAGCCGGCCAAGCTGCGCGTCCGGTTTGCGCCGCAGGTCACCGAGCATCCGGCCGACACCGAGGTCACCGACGGCGACGACGCCACCTTCACCGCCGTCGCCTCGGCCAATCCCAAGGCCGCCTGGCATTGGGAGAGCGCCCCGTCGCTCGACGGACCGTGGACCACCGTGCCCGGTAGCGAGGGCGGAACCGGCTCCGAGGCGTCGCTCACCGTCTCCGGCGTGGGCGTCGACGACAGCGGCGCGCTTTATCGAGCGGTGTTCACCAACGAACTCGGCACCGTCACCAGTGATCCGGCCGAGCTGAGCGTCGTGTTCGATGGCCGGCTCGAGATCGACCTCGACGGCAGCGAGACCGAGGGCGGTGTCAGGTGCGTCGGGCCCATTGGCGGTGAGTTGCGCGCTGGTGACTGCTCGTCGTCCGCTGCTCGCGGCTGGAACGTGCCCGGCGACGGGACCATCCGGTACGAGACCGCGGACACCTGCCTCGACGCCGTCGCGCCCCTGACCCCGGTCCAGCTGGCCCCCTGTGACGGTAGTTCGAGCCAGCAGTGGCGCGTCGATCCGTCGGCTGCGGGATTCCAGCGGATCGCCAGCGTCATGGTTCCCGGCCACGGTCTCGACGTCCAGCACGTCGACCCGGACGGCCAGCTGATCCTCTATCCCCTCCACGGCGGATTCAACCAGCTGTTCCGCTACGTTCCCTGAGGTCAGACGCCTAGCGAAAGTCGCTGCGAAATTTCTTGCTCGGCCGCGTCATAGCCGCCCCCTGTCCGTGTCTTGGTGATCAAAGGGACCTGATCCGACCCCGAGACACACGGGCGAAGGGGGAACTGGCCGCATGACTGCGTTGGCCGAGACGATGAACACGTACGCAGAGGATTGGTTCGACACACCCGACGCGTGGCGCGCTCACGCCGCATGCCGAGGCATGGACACCGACCTCTTCTACCCCGAAGGCCGTGGGCGAACGCTGCGCGCCCGCGAGCAGATGGCCAAGGACGTCTGTCTGGGCTGCCCCGTCGCCCGGCAATGCCGGGAGGCAGCGACGTCCCAGCCGGAGCGGTACGGCATCTGGGGCGGGCTCACCGAGGGTGAGCGCGGCTGGGCGCGCCGGTGAGCTGACTCCACTCCCCACGACTCGCGTGGCGCGTCCCGACCGGGGAACGGGCGCGCCACGCGGCACACTCCCGAGCATTGACAACATATTTCCTTCATGACAACATGTTTCCATGTTGCCTAGCACCGCACACGTCGTCCTCTACGACACACTCGCCGACTGGGAGATCGGGCATCTGCTCGTCGAACTTCGCACCGGGCGGTTCACCGGCACCCCGTGGAGCATCGTCACGGTCGCCGAGACCAGCGATCCCATCACGACCATGGGCGGCATCCGCATGCTGCCCGACATGCTGCTCGCCGATCTCGATCCGGCGGAGAGCGGCCTACTCGTCCTCGCCGGCGCCGAGACCTGGGACATGGGCGGCGGGCACGCCGTCGCCGCGACTGCTGCCCGATTCCTCGATGCCGGCGTCCCCGTCGCCGCCATCTGCGGCGCCACGGCCGGGCTCGCCCGGGCCGGGCTGCTCGACGACCGCCGTCATACCAGCGCAGCTGCCGAGTACCTCATGGCCACCGGCTACCGGGGTGCGCAGCACTACGTCGACGAACGGGCGGTCGTCGACGGCGACCTCGTCACCGCCGGGCCCGACTCCCCGGTCCAGTTCGCTCGCGCGACGCTGAGCCGGCTGGGACTGGCGCCGGAGTCGGTCCTCGAGGCGTACGAAGGCGTGTTCCACCGCGGCGACCCGAGCGCGTACCCCGCCTTGGTCCAGGCCTCCGGAGCAGCATGACCACCGAGGCGCCCACACCGGATCACGATGTTCCGCCTCGCGCGCAGTGGCCGCAGCCGCCACCGGAAACACCGGCGGGCGAGGCGATCACCGACATCGCGCTCACGACGTTCCGGCTCAATGCCCGGCTGATGGACGCCGCGCAGGAGATGGCCGCGGCCGGCGGCATCACCGCGGCCTGGTGGCAAGTCCTGGGCGGCGTGCTGGACCAGCCGCGAACTCTCGCCGACATCGGGCGAGTCATGGGGATGTCCCGCCAGGGGGTCCGGCGCGTCGCCGATCTGCTCGTCCAGCACGGGCTCGCCGAGTACACCCCTAACCCGGCACACCGCCGCGCCAAGCTGTTGACCTGCACCGAAGCGGGGTACTGGGCCATCCGGCGCATCGCGCTCGTGCAGCATCCGTGGGCTGATCGCATCGGCTCCCAGTTCGACCTCGACGACCTGCGCGCCGCGCTGGCCACCATGCAGCGCCTCGTCGCCGTCCTCGAAGCCGACGCGCCGGACTGACCGGCTGCGAGGACGTCGCGGCCCACGTACGGCCTATCTGTCCGCGCAGCCCACGCACACCGTCGTCCACGGGCGCAGCTCGAGGCGCTCCACCGGGATGCTCGCGTCGCAGCGTTCGCACACACCGAACGTGCCATCAGCCAGGCGCACCTGAGCGGCGCGGATCTCGATGAGGATGCGCTCGACCGTCGCCCGATGCACGGTGGCGGCAGTGACCTCGCCGCCCTCGGCCGGATCCAACTCGTCCAACTGTCGCTGGCGGCTGATCTCGGCGTCGTTCAGTTCCTTCTCGATGCGAGCCAGGGCATCGGCCGGAATCGTGGTGTGCGGTTTGCTTGCCTGAGGGTTCATGTCGGTCCTTGAGCGTGCGCCACCGTGGCGCATACCCGGCATGCGGGTGGCGCCACGTGTCCGATGTGCCGACGAGGGCACGGGGGAAAGTCGAGGTATTACCGGCTACCCGGCGGCGCGCGGTCGACGCTTCGGCGCAGGACGTCCAAGCCACGAATTCCCCGGGCGGTCTGCGCGAGCTCCAGCGCCAGCAGTGCCAATCCCGAGATGACATGGGCGGGCTCAGCCGGTGCCGGCCGCTCTACGTCCCATGTCGCAAACATCGACCAACCATAGCAACGAAGCTGGTACGCGGCTATTTTCGAGCGTCGGTACAACTGCTCAGCGCCAGCGCCCGGTCCTCGAGCAGACCATCGAGCACGAACTCACCACGTCGCGCGGCTCGGAACATGCCGAGGGCGCGACGGATGGTCCGGCCGGCCAGCTCGTGCCCAATCGACGAGCTGGCGGTCGAGTGCGTTCGCGACACGGCGGGCTCGATGACCAGCACCTGGCTGAGGGTGGAGCTTGGCCCGATCGGGGGTGTGGTCTGGTGCTGGTTCGGTCCGGCAGGGTCGTGGTTCAGGCGGCCATGGTCACCCCGGGGCGGTGGCCGGTGGCGAGGTCGGCGTCG
>NZ_DAHVSH010000199.1:0-36179 GCF_027324685.1 Haloactinopolyspora sp. | reverse complement strand
TAGCTCCGCGCTGGCCGGGGTGGCGATGCTGGTCGCCCACGCGTTGTTCAAAGCGACCTTGTTCCTGGTGGTCGGCATCATCGACCGCATCACCGGCACCCGTGACCTGCGTGAGCTCAGCGGCGTGCGCCGGTCGATGCGCGTCGTGTTCGTCAGCTCGATCCTGGCGGCGGCCTCGATGGCCGGGCTGCCGCCCCTGGCGGCGTTCGTGGCGAAGGAGTCCGCCTACGGCTCCTGGCTCGATATCGCCGAGCACGGCGACGGCACCGGCATCGGACCCGTGGCGGGTTGGCTCGTCGTCTTCGGCCTGGCTGCCGGTTCGGCGTTGACCGCCGCCTACAGCGCCCGGTTCGTCTGGGGCGCTTTCGCCGACAAGCCGGGTGTCCCGTCGTGCCGGCCGCGTCGGGAAGCCCCGGTGGGCTTCATCGCCGCGCCGGCCATCCTTGCCGTGGCCGGGTTCGTGCTCGGCCTGCTCGGACGTCGCGAGACCGAACTGCTCTCGCCCTACACCGCCCAGTTCTCCACCGGCGCACAGGACGAATACCTGGCGCTGTGGCACGGGGTGTCTCTGCCGCTGGTCTTCTCCGTGCTCTCGGTGGCAGCCGGTGTCGTCGTGTTCTGGCGCCGACACGACGTGGAGCAGCTGATGACCCGGCTGCGCTGGCGGTTCGACGCCGAGAGCGGTTACCGCTTCACGATGCGAGCGATCGACCGGACGGCCGTCGAAGTCACCGGCGCCACTCAGCGCGGTTCGTTGCCGATCTACCTGGCCGTGATTTTCCTGGTGCTGATCGTGGTCCCGGGTGGCGCACTGCTTGCCGACGGCCTGGGCCACATCGAGGTGCACGGATGGGACGCGCCTGCGCAGTTGTTGGTGGCGGGCGTGATGGGGCTCGCAGCGGTACTGGCAGCCCGGTCGCGTCGGCGCCTGAAGGCCGTCATCCTGGCCGGCGTCACCGGCTATGGCATGGCGCTGGTGTTCATCCTGCAGGGCGCTCCCGACCTGGCCTTGACTCAGGTACTCGTCGAGACCGTGACTCTGGTGGTCTTCGTCCTCGTCCTGCGCAGGTTGCCGACTTACTTCTCCGACCGTCCGCTCACCGGATCACGCTGGTGGCGGCTGGCGCTCGGCGTGATGGTCGGTCTGGTCATGGCCGGGCTGACCCTGGCCGCCACGGGTGCTCGCACGGCCGACCCGGTATCCGAGCGGTTCGCCGAGCCGGCGGTCGAGTACGGGGGCGGGCACAACATCGTCAACGTCACCTTGGTCGACATTCGGGCGTGGGACACCATGGGTGAGATCTCGGTCCTGGTCGTCGCCGGAACCGGGGTGGCGAGCCTGATCTTCTTGATCACCAGCCGGACCGGGGCGTGGCGCAAGTCCCGCGAAGTCATCTCGAACGCCCGGGCGTCGGTGACCGTGCCTACGGGAGGCCGGGCGCATCGCAACATGTGGCTCCAAGCCGGCCCCACCCTACGGCCAGAGCGCCGGTCCATCATGCTCGAGGTGGTCACCCGGCTGATCTTCCACGTGATCATCGTCTTCTCGCTCTACCTGCTGTTCTCCGGGCACAACCTGCCCGGCGGAGGGTTTGCCGGCGGCCTCATGGCCGGGCTGGCCCTGATGGTTCGATATCTCGCCGGTGGGCGCCACGAACTGAACGAGGCCGCGCCGGTCGATGCCGGGCTGGTGCTCGGCGTGGGTCTGTTCATCGCGACCGGCTCCGGGATGATCCCGCTGGTCTTCGGCGGTGATGTCCTGCAGAGCGCGGTGGTGGACTTTCACGTGCCGTTGCTCGGCCACGTGCACTTCGTGACGTCGCTGTTCTTCGACATGGGCGTCTATCTGGTCGTGATCGGCCTGATGCTGGACGTCCTGCGCAGCCTGGGTGGCGGTATCGACCGCTACGTCGCCACGTTGGCCACCGAGCAGGATGACGACGACGAGCCCGTCACCGTGGGCGCTACGAAACGAGGGGAGGCCTCATGAGCGCCAACATCGCCATGGTCGCGCTGGTCGGGGTCTTGTTCGCAGCCGGCGTGTACCTCCTGCTCGAACGTAGCCTCACCCGGGTTCTCATCGGTGTCATTCTCATCGGCAACGGCGCCAACACGATGTTCGTCGTGGCTTCGGGCCCGGCCGGCGGCGCCCCGATCGTCGGGCTGACCCCCGTGGGCGACATGAGCGACCCGCTGCCGCAGGCCATGGTTCTCACCGCGATCGTCATCACCCTCGGGGTGACGGCGTTCCTGCTGGCGATGGCCTATCGCGCCTGGCAGTTGCACCAGCACGACGACGTGCAGGACGACGTCGAGGACGCGCTGATCAGGCGACGCGCCGAACTCGACGAGGCATCGTCGAGCTTCGACGACAGCGCGGGCGGCACCTTGGACGAGGAAGGCGCCGACGAAGACAACGGCGACAGCGCATCGGTGGGTTCCGGACAATCGCACGGGGGGATGTCGTGAACATCGAAGCCCTGGTCCCGCTGCCGGTCGTCCTGCCGCTGTTCGGCGCCGGGCTGGCCTTGGCGCTGGGCAGGTCAGCCCGAGCGCAGCGTGGCGTGAGCATCGTCGTGCTGAGCCTCGTCGTGGCTGTAGCAGCCGTGTTGCTCGTCCGTGCCGACAACGACGGGCCGCAGGTGATGCACGTCGGTGGATGGAATGCCCCCATCGGCATCTCCCTCGTCGCCGACCGGCTGTCCGCCCTGATGGTGCTGGTGTCGGCGATCGTGGCGCTGGGAGTTCTGGTGTACTCCCTGGGCCAGGGTGTGGTCGAGTACGGCCGTGACACCCCGCTGTCGGTCTTCCACCCGACGTTCTTGGTGCTGGTGGCCGGCGTGTCCAACGCGTTCCTGTCCGGCGATCTGTTCAACCTCTATGTCGGGTTCGAGATCTTGCTGGCCGCGAGCTACGTGTTGCTGACACTCGGCGGCACCGGCGCCCGGATCCGGGCCGGCACCACGTACGTCATCGTCAGCCTCGCGTCCTCGATCATCTTCCTCAGTGCGATCGCCCTGACCTACGCGGCCACCGGCACGGTGAACCTCGCTCACCTGGCCAGCAGGTTCGACGAGCTGCCAGGCGGTATCAGACTGACCATCCAGCTCACGCTGCTGACCGCGTTCGCGATCAAAGCCGCCGTGTTCCCGCTGTCCGCGTGGCTCCCCGACAGCTATCCGACGGCACCGGCGCCGGTGACGGCGGTGTTCGCCGGACTGCTGACCAAGGTCGGCGTGTACGCCATCATGCGCACCCAGACGTTGCTGTTCCCCGGCAGCGAGCTCAGCGATCTGCTGATGTGGGCGGCGCTGTTGACCATGCTCGTGGGGATCCTCGGTGCCGTCGCTCAGTCCGACATCAAACGTATGCTGTCGTTCACGCTGGTCAGCCATATCGGCTACATGGTCTTCGGGGTGGCCGTGGCCAGCGACGCGGGTCTGTCCGGGGCCATCTACTACGTGGTGCACCACATCGTCATCCAGACGAACCTGTTCTTGGTGGCCGGCATGATCGAACGGCGAGGAGGCAGCACATCACTGGACCGCCTCGGCGGCCTGGCGCGGTTGTCGCCGATCTTGGCGGTGATGTTCTTCGTCCCGGCGATGAATCTGGCCGGCATACCTCCGTTCTCCGGCTTCCTGGGCAAGATCGCCTTGATGCAGGCCGGGGTCGACAACGGCACCGCCCTGGCGTACGGGTTGGTCATCGGCAGCGTCGTCACGAGCCTGCTGACGTTGTACGCGATGGCCAAGGCGTGGAACCGCGCGTTCTGGCAGGGGCCCGACACGCAGGTGCCGATCGACGACATTCACCAGGTCGACGGCCTGGACGAGGTTCCGGACGGCACGCGGGTGACCGACCTGCACCGTAAGCCGGTGCAGACGGCTGAACGCCCGTCGGCCCGGGCGCGGCGGTCGATCCCGTTGCGGTGGATGCTGGCCGGGCCGGCCGGCGCCCTGCTGGGGGTCAGTCTGGCGATGACGATCTTCGCCGGGCCGTTGTTCGGGCTGACCGACCGCGCGGCAGTCGACCTGCGAGAACGCTCGCCGTACATCGAGGCCGTCTTCGAGGGGAGCGGACCATGAGCGCTCCGACCGCCACGACACAGCGGCACCGCAAGTTCCAATGGCCGTTGCTGTTCATCCTCGCCGGTTTCTGGGTGTTGTTCTGGGGCAGCGTGACGCCGGGGACCGTCGTGTCCGGGTTGGCGGTGGCGCTGTTCGTGGTCATGGTGTACCCGCTGCCGCCGATCGTGTTCGACGGCACGATCCATCCGGTCGGGATGCTCCGGCTGATCGGACGGTTCCTGACCGATCTGGTCGTGGCCAGCATTCAGGTGGCCGGCATGGTGTTGCGCAAGGAACACCCCACCAGTGCAGTCATCCAGGTCGATCTGCGTAGCCAGTCCGACCTCTACATGACCTTGACCGGCGAGCTGTTGACGCTGGTGCCGGGCAGCCTCGTCGTCGAGGCCAGACGCTCCACCCGGACGTTGTTCATGCATGTGATCGGAATCCGCGACGAGGCCGACGCCGAGCGCTTCCGGCAAGCGGCACTCGATCAGGAACGCCGGGTGGTCTTCGCCCTGGGCTCGCAGGCGGAGCTGGCCGCCTACCGCGAACGTGAGGAAGGCGAACGGCGATGAATGTCGTCATCTGGATCAGCGCCGCGATCCTGGTCGTGGCTGCCGTGCTGGTACTCATCCGCATGACCATCGGCCCCACCATGCTCAACCGGGTCGTGGCGATGGAGGTCATCATCGCGATCGTGGTGGCCGGGCTCGCGCTCGAGGCGGTGCTGAACGACAACACCACGACGTTGCCCATCCTGGTCGTCCTGTCGATGGTCGGTTTCGTCGGCTCGGTCAGCGTGGCGCGATTCGCTGCGCGCGACGAAAAGGGGAGGAAGGCATGACCTGGCCCGTGATCGCCGACATCATCACCTCCGTGTGTGTGCTGACCGGGGCGCTGCTGTCCCTGATCGCCGCAGTCGGCCTGCTGCGCTTCCCGGACCTGCTGACGCGGATGCACGCCGGCACGAAGCCGCAGGTCCTGGGGTTGCTCCTGATCCTGGTCGGCGTCGGGGTCCAGTTCGGGGGGCCGGACCACATCGGCATGCTGTTCGCCGTGGCGATGTTTCAGCTGCTCACTGCCCCGATCTCGGCCCACATGGTGGGCCGGGCGGCCTACCTGTACCGGCACGTCCACGAGGAGTATCTCGTCATCGACGAGTTGATGCCGGTGATGGGCGACGGCGCCGAGTAGCTCAGTCGATGGCGCGCGTGTAGTACCGGACCATCTTGGGTTGCGTCGTCAGCTCGGCTCGCCCGACCTCGTCGAACCCCATCGCCAGATGGAAGGCGTCCGAGACTGGATTCGGTGGGTCCAGGTTGACCTCGGCGCACAACACGGTGTGGCCGCTGGCCTGCGCGGCGGAGATCACGTCGGTGTACAGCGCCCGCGCCAGGCCGCGGCCACGGGCGGCCGGCGCCACCACGACCCGGTCGATGTAGGCGAACCGGTCGTACCGGCGCCGGAACCACTGGAAGTTCTCGGCATCGGAGGCACTGTCCTGGTCGAGCGCGACGACCATGGCCGTCGCGTCGTCGGTGACGCGTACGCGCCAGGCCAGGGCGAACAGCTCACGTAACCCGGTCAAGGTCAGCTCCGACAACTCCACGGCGTGGTCGTTGTTGAGGGCGAGCAGGGCGGGTTCGTCGTCGGGCCTTGGTGGCCGCAGTGGTTCGGTCACCGGGTCAGAGTAGAACGAAGCGGTCCGGGACATGGTCACGACACCCGGCGAAGGCGGCCGGTGTCCACGTCGTAGATGAATCCGCCGACATGTACGCCTGAGGGCAGGTAGGGCCACGAACGAATCCGTTGAACGTCGCCGGCCAGCGTCGCCGTCTGGTCGTCGACGAGATGGAAGTCCAGGCTGCGGGCGTCGATGCCGGAACTGTTCAAGATCGCAGTATTGACCTCGTCGGCCGACGAGCTGGCCATCTTGCACTGGGTGTGCGCGACGACCATGATCCGATCCACGCCCAGCAGGTGAGTGGCCAGGGCCAGGGTGCGCAGCACGTCGGTGGTGACCCGGGCGCCGGCGTTGCGCATGATCTTCGCGTCGCCGGGCTTGAGGCCCAGCATCTCCAGCGGCTCGATACGCGAGTCCATGCAGGTGACGACGGCGAGCCCGCGTGCGGCCACGGGCGCGAGCCCGCGCAAGGCGAACGAGGCGGCGTAGTCGGTGTTGGCAGCCAGGACGTCGTCGAAGTCCTCAGGTGGCATGGGCTGGATCTCCTCTTGGCCGCTATTGCTTCGGGACGGGGTGGGGTCGTGGCTGGTGGAGGAGCAGGGCTGCTGCGGCCGCCACGGCGGCGCAGACGGCTGCGCCGGTGAAGGTGGCCTGGAGTTGCTCGACGATGGCGGTGCGGACGGCGTCGTCGTAGGCAGGGCAGTCTGTTGGCGTGCGGGGGCAGGTGACCGCCGGCGAGTCGATACGGGCCTGAACGTCGTAGAGCCGACGCAACCCGATGGCCGTCAGGGCGGACAACCCCGCGAGCATGCCGATCATGCGAGCCACGACCACCAGTGCGCTGGCCACACCGTGCGTCTCTGCCGAGACGGCGGCGAGGATGGCTGAATTGACCGGCGCGACGGCGAGACCGAAGCCCAGACCGGCCAGCGCGAGGACGAGATCGCTGCCGACACCGTCGAGCGAGCCGAGGCCCCACGTGGACATGGCCACGAGCCCGGTTGTGGCCAGCGCCATGCCCACGCACGTCAGCAGTGCCGGTGACAGCCGGCGCACCAGCCATCCGCCGAGCAGGGCGCCCACCGGCAAGGCCACCAGGAAACGCAGCAACACCACCGCCGCGTCGAACTGGTCGGCGCCGGGCAGCACGGTGCGCGCCAGCACGGGAACGTCGACGACCACCGCGACCAAGGCGGCACCGACGAACACGCTGACCACGAGCGCACCCCAGGCCGGCCGGGCACGCACGGCGACTGCGGGTACCAGGGGAGAACTGGCCCGGCGCTGCCGCCAGCCGAAGGCGGCGAAGGCCACGGCGGAACCCAGCAACAGCCACGGCCCGCTCGGCGCGATCACCCGCTCGGCGGTGTCGGCGGCGGCGAAGCTGAGCACGATTCCGCCGAGCGCCGCGCCGAGCAGGATCGCGCCGGGCAAGTCCGCGGCCCGCAACACCGCTGGGGCGCGCCGCAGGTCGATCAACGGCCGGGCCGCGGTGAGTTCGCGCGCCACGAAGGCCACGGTGGCGACGATGGCCGTGACCGCCAGCGGAGTGGTCCATGACGATGCTGCGACCATCGGGACCAGCACCTCGCCCCAGGCGACACTGCGCTCGAGGGCGACCGGCCGGACGAGGGCGACCCCACCGGCGGCGAGCGCCAGCGTGGCCAGCATCGCCCCCAGGTAGTCCGGGCGGCCCCTCGGCGCAGCGCCGCTGACGCCGCGGCGGCCGCCGAGCAACCCCACCGACAAGACCGCACCGGCGATGCCGTTGACCCAGAAGATCGCCCGCCAGTCGGCGAAGGCCAGAATGCCCGCGCCGAACAGCGGTCCCAGCACCGCCCCGGCCTCCTGGACCGCACCCACCAGCCCGAGCGGGACACCGCGCTGCTGCGGCGGCCACAGGTCGGCGACCAGGGCCAGCGTCACCGGCACCAGTGCGCCTCCGCCGGCTCCCTGCAGGAACCGGCCCGTGACCGCTTCTGCCAGCGCCGGTGCGGAGGCTGTGACGACCGAGCCGGCAGTGAACACCACCAACGCCCCGACCAGGACCGAGATCCGGCCGACCACGTCGGATATGCGGCCGACCAGCGGAAGCACGACGACGTAGCCGAGCAGGAACATCGACACCAGTGGCGCCGCCCGCTGCAGCTCGTCGCCGTCCAGGCCGACACCGACCATCATCTCCGGCAGCGCCAGCACGATGACGTAGGTGTCGGCCGCGGCCAGGAGCACGCCGATGCCGCACAGGACGAGAACACCGACGCCGCCCAACGCCGGAACCCGGCGCCCCGAACCCCCGGCGGCCCGCTCCGGCCCGGCCACTCGAGGCCGGTCAGTCGGTGGGTGCACGGATCTCGACCGGTTCGTCGTAATCGTCGAGGCGCACGGTATAGCTCTGCTCGCCGCCTGCGTAGAACGGTCCGGTCAGCGTGGCCTGGCGCAATCGCCCGGAGTCAGGCTCCAGCGCCCACCTGGCGTGGACCTCGGCATCCGGGTCGGCGATGGCCAGGACGGTACCGACCAGCTCGCCCGGCAGGACCGACTCGACCTGGTCGTACACCTCGCCGTCGAGGCGGACCTGCTCGCCGGCCTCGACGTTCGTCCCGGCCGTCAGCAGCTTGCTCACGCCGTGGTCGGGATCGAGCAGCTTGCCGGGATCGCCGAACCCCTCGAGATCGTCGGCGTGGATCTCTTCGAAACCGCCGCTGAACGGCAACTGCGCCCACAGCCGCTCGTCGATCGAGACGACGCCGATGGTGGCGGGCACGGCACCGGCCCGGATCCGCAGCTCACCGGAGAACGACGCGGGCGGCGCGGCCACCCCTTCTGCGCTGATGACGACGCTTCCGGAGTCGGGCAGATCGTCACCCTCGACCGTGAACCGGATGCCTTCGACATCGTCGAGATGTTCTCCCGCGGCTTCGAGCGCGGCTTGCGGATCCTGCTCGACCGCACCGCCGCCGTCGTCGCCACTGCAGCCGGTCAGGGCGAGTGCAGTCACGACGGCGATGAACCCTAGGGCAACGGGACGCATGAGGGAAGTCTGCCAGGACGGCCCCGGTGGCCGGCCAACGCCTCTCAGGGTGTTCCCAGGTTCGGGCCGACCGAGGCGATCCGTTGGCCTGCGGCCTCGCCGGAGCCGTCGCGGCGGCCGGTGGCGTCGGGCAACTCGACGGGCACGCCACTGGCGGCAGCGGCTCGAGCAGGAGCGGGACCGGCCCACGCCAAGATGAGGGTGTCTTCACCCTTGAGGAACCGGTGGCACCGCACGCCGCCGGTGGCTCGTCCCTTGGCGGGGTACTCGTCGTACGGGGTGACCTTGACCGATCCGTTCTGCGTGCCCGGCAAGGCGTCCGACGAACCGGCGATCGTGACCACGCTGCTGGATGAGCCAGGATCGGTGGCGCCGAAGAACGTGACTCGCGCTCCGGCGCTCAACTTGATGCCGGCCACGCCGCCTCCGGAGCGTCCTTGCGGGCGGACGAGCGAGGCGGAGAAGCGCAGCAATTGCGCATCGGAGCTGATGAACACCAGGTCTTCCTCGCCGCTTCGCAGTTCGGTGGCGCCGACGACCTGATCGCCTTCGTCCAGGCGGATGATCTCCCAGGCGTCCTTGTTGGCCGGATGATCGGTGGTCACGCGTTTGACGACACCCTTGGCGGTGCCCAGCGCAAGCCCGGCGGAATCAGGATCGAACGTGGCCAGGCACAACACTCGCTCGTCGCGTTCGAGCTCCACGAACTCCTTCAGCGGCGCGCCACCGGCCAGGGTCAGCGACGCCGTGGGCGGCAGCGACGGCAGGTCGAGAACCGGCAGGCGGATCATCCGCCCGGCGCTGGTGACCAGACCCACGTGGCCCCGAGCCGTCGTGGCCGCGACCGAGACGATGACGTCGTGCTTGGCCCGGGAACTGGTCGTCGCCGGTGCGGTGTCGTCTGAGGTCCGAGCCAACAGGCCCGACGACGAGAGCAGGACCCGGCACGGGTCGTCGGCGACTTCCAGAGCCGTGGCCGCCTGACGAGGCGTGGCCTGGCCCGCGTCCTCGAGCAAGACGGTGCGCCGCGGGGTGGCGTGCTTGGCCGACACCTCGGCGAGCTCGGCCGACACGGCTTCGCGCAGAAGCGCCTCGTCCTCGAGCAGCGCCGTCAACTCGGCGATGGTACGGCGCAGTTCCTCGCCTTCCTTCTCCAGCTCCAGCCGGTCGTAGCGGGTGAGCCGGCGCAGCGGGGTGTCGAGGATGTAGCGGGCCTGGACGTCGCTGAGATCGAAGACCGCCATCAGCCGTTCCCGCGCCGCCTGGGCGTCGTCGGAGGACCTGATGACGGCGATGACCTCGTCGATGTCGAGCAGCGCGATCAGCAGGCCGTCGACCAGGTGCAACCGGTCGGCCGCCTTGGTGCGGCGGAACTCGCTGCGACGCCGGACGACGTCGAGGCGGTGAGCGATGAAGACCTCGAGCAGTTCCTTCAGCCCGAGGGTGCGCGGCTGGCCGTCGACGAGAGCCACGTTGTTGATGTTGAACGAGTCCTCGAGCGGGGTGAGGCGGTACAGCTGTTCGAGGACGGCCTCGGGGACGAAACCGCTCTTGAGCTCGATGACCAGACGCAAGGCGGTGTTGCGGTCGGTGTAGTCGACGACGTCGGCGACACCGGCGAGCTTCTTGTTCTTGACCAGCTCGACGATGCGCTCGCGGATGCGCTCCGGGCCCACCATGTAGGGCAGTTCGGTGATGACGATGCCCTTGCGGCGCGCGGTGATGTTCTCGATGCGGGCCGTGGCGCGGGTCTTGAACGCTCCGCGCCCGGTCTCGTAGGCCTCACGGACACCGTCGAGGCCGACGATGCGTCCGCCGCTGGGCAGGTCGGGGCCGGGGATGAACCGCATGAGGTCGTCGAGTTCGGCCTCGGGATGGGCCAGCAGATGCCGGGTGGCCTCGATGACCTCGCCGAGATTGTGCGGCGCCATGTTGGTGGCCATGCCGACGGCGATCCCGCTCGCGCCGTTGACGAGCAGGTTGGGGAACGCAGCGGGCAGTACCTCGGGCTGCTCGAACTGGCCGTCGTAGTTGGGCACCATGTCGACGACGTTCTCGTCGAGAGACTGCGTGAGCAGCATCGCCGGTTCGGCCATCCGGCACTCGGTGTACCGGTAGGCCGCCGGGCCGGCGTCCAGCGAGCCGAAGTTGCCGTGGCCGTCGATCAACGGCACCCGCATCGCCCACGGCTGTGCCATCCGCACAATCGTGTCGTAGATGGCGCCATCGCCGTGTGGATGCAGCTTGCCCATGACGTCGCCGACCACACGGCCGCACTTGACGTGCGGGCGGTCGGGACGCAGGCCCATCTCGTTCATCTGGAACAGGATCCGGCGCTGTACGGGCTTCAACCCGTCGCGGGCATCGGGAATCGCCCGGGAGTAGATGACGGAGTAGGCGTATTCGAGGAAGCTGCCACGCATCTCCTCGGAGACGTCGACGTCGAGGATGGTCTCCTCGAAGTCTTCGGGTGGTGGTGTCGTGGTCCGGCGTGCCATGGGAACATTCTTGCGCCTCGGCGAGGCGATCGGTCGCAGCGACCCGCGGTCGTCAGTCCGTGGCGGTGAGCACCACGGCGACCAAAGCGAGTCCGGGCACGATGACCAGCAGGTTGCGCAGGATCGGGCGACGCTCGAGCAACGGCACCGCGGCGGGGTGGCTGGCGGCGAGGTCCTTCGCCGTGGTGGTGCCGCTGATCTTGCGCGGTGCGATGCCCACTTGCTTGATGACGCGGCGCATGTCGTCCACGAGCCAATGGGTGCCGCGCAGCCGGGCGAGGCGCCGTCCGGCGTGATCGAGCACGAACACATGGGGGAACGTCCGGCTCGCGCGGTGCGAGCGGGGCATCGCCACCGCGACGACTTCAGCGATGTCGTCGCGTGGCGCCTTGCGGGTGCGCACCAGCCCGGTACTGATCAGCTCGGTCGGGGTGACGACGACTCTGGCCCGTCGGAAGTACAGCGAGACCAGGCTCGACCCGCCGGCGGCGATCAGCACCGCCAACAGCACGCCGAGACCGCCGCCGCGCAGGAACAGCACGACCGCGACCAGGGCCAGCATGAACGCGGGGGCGCGATGCGTCTGCAGATAACGCCACAACGACGGCCTCAGCTCCAGCTGGGCACCTTGCGTGGGCGGTCCGGGCACGGGCCCGATCATAGGCCCTCGGCCAGAGATCGTCGTCACACGACGATCGCCAGGATGATGAACAGCACAGCCATGACGGCGACGGCGGAGAGCAGGGCGAAGCTGTACGGGCGTCGTTCGCCGAACCACATGATCCCCGGGTACCACGTCGCGAGCTGCTTCGCCGTCACGGGCCGATCCGGGCCGGCGAGCGGCAGACCGAGGTGGGCGACGAGGCGCCTGAGGTCGTCGTCGCGGTAATACCGCGTGTAGATCCGCGCGAGCCGGTTCCCGTGGTGGTCGAGAACGAACAGGTTGCCGTACACCGGTGTTCGCGGCGCGATGATCATGGCGTGAACGATCCGGGCCGCGTCGGAGCGCAGGAAGCGCTGCCGCTTGACCATGCCGGAGACGACGATCTCGGCCGAGGTGACGACCACCTCGGCCCGGCGGTGATGCACCAGCACGGCTGCCACCACCGGAAGGCCGATCGCAGCGGCCAGCAGTGCGGCCCACACGACCGCGTCCGGCCCCTGCATCACTCCGCCGGCGACGATCAGCAGCATGATCGCGGCTGTCCCGGCCAGGGCGACACGCTGTGAGCGCCGGCTCGGGCGCACGACGAGCTCGGCGGAGTCGATGGTCATCGAGACATGATCATACGGACGGCAGCGCGATGACGAACCGGGCGCCGGGCTCGGCGTCCTCGACGGTCAACGTGCCGCCGTGGGCGCTGACGATCTCGCCCGCGATGGCCAGGCCCAGTCCGGCACCGCCGGCGTCCCGGTCGCGCGCGTCGTCGAGTCGGGTGAACCGCTCGAAGATGCGCTCCCGGTCGGCTTGGGGGACACCCGGGCCGTCATCGGTGACCATCAGGGTCACCGTCGGTGAACCCGGCCGCACCGTGATGGTGACCGTGGTGGCGGCATGCCGCACGGCGTTGTCGACGAGGTTGCGCACCGCCCTGATGAGACTGTCGCGGTGCGCGGTGGTGCCGACCGGTTGCGCAGGCGCGTCGACGACGACACGCACCGCGCTCGCGTCGGCCGTCCGGGCCGCATCGGCCGCCTCGGTGGCGATCACCCGCAGATCGACATCCTCGGTGTCGCCCGCCGGCCGGGGATCGTCGAGGTGTGCCAACACGAGCAGGTCGTCAACCAAGCGGGACATCCGGGTGACTTCGGCCAGGGCGTCGTTCGCGGTCTCGGCCGGGTCGGCGGCGTCGGGGTGGATGAGGGCCACCTCGAGGGTCGTCCGCAGCGACGCGATGGGGCTGCGCAACTCGTGAGCCGCATCGGCGACGAACGCCCGCTGCCGTTCGGAGGCAGCGTCGAGCCGGGCGAGCATGTCGTTCAACGTCACCGCCAGCCGCCGGAGCTCGTCGTCAGCGGCCGGTACCGGCAATCGCCGACGCTCCCCACCGGTGCCGGTGATGACCTCGGCGCCGGCGCGAAGCTCCTCGACCGGGCGCAACGCACGCGTGGTGATCATCCAGCTCAACAGCCCCAGCGCGCCGGTCAGCACGATGCTGCCGAGCCCGACGCCGACAGCGGCGAACCGCACGCTTCGGTCGTGCTCTTCCAGCGAGACCGCCACGACGACAGTCTGCGGATCGTCGGCGGACCCGGCCGGCTCACCAACGACGCGCAGCCGCTCAGGCATACCGAGCCGGCTACCGTCCAGTTCGACCGCGTCCCCGGACCGAATCGCCTCGACGTCGTCGGGCCGCACGATCGGCACCAGACGGTCACCACCGGGGGTGGAGGCGCGAACTCGGCCCTGTGCGTCGACGACCTGGGCTGCTTCGGCGCCCGAGCCCGGGAGCGGATTGGCGAGCTGGTCGGAGTTCACGAGCGCGGCGACGTCGCGGGCATAGCCGTGTGCGGAGTCGTCGAGCGCGCCGAGCAGGGCGCGATCGAGGGCAACCACCATGAGGACACCCATGACGGCCAGCCCCGCGGCGGCGACCAGCGTGGCGGCGAGGGTGAGGCGGGCGCGTAGGCCGAGGCCTGCCAGCAGGCTCATCCGCCGTCGCCGGCAAGCCGGTAGCCGGCCCCTCGAACGGTCTGCAGCGCACGCCGACCGAACGGCGTGTCGATCTTGCGACGCAGGTAGCCCACATAGACCTCGACGACGTTGGGGTCGCCATCGTAGTGCGCATCCCACACGTGCTGGAGGATGTCGAGCTTGGACACCACTTCGTCGCGGCGGCGCATGAGGAACTCGAGCAGGCTGAACTCCCGGGCGGTCAGGGCGACGTCGACCGCACCCCGGCGTACCGTGCGTGCGCTCGGATCGAGCTCGAGATCGCCGGCGGTCAGCACCGAGGGCCGGGCCGGTGCGCCGCGGCGCAGCAGCGCCCTGATCCGGGCGACGAGCACGACATAGGAGAACGGCTTGGTGAGGTAGTCGTCCGCGCCGATGTCCAGCCCGTCGGCCTGGTCGTACTCACCGTCCTTGGCCGAGAGCATGAGGATCGGCACCCAGTTGCCCTCGGCCCGCAGTGTGCGGCAGACGCGGTATCCGGACAGCGACGGCAGCATCACGTCGAGGACGATGACGTCGTAGTCGTTCTCGCGCGCCAGGAACAGGCCGTCGCGACCGTCGTGAGCGAGCTCGACGGCGAAGCCTTCGGCGGACAGGCCGCGCTGCAGGGCGCGCGCCAGACCCTTCTCGTCCTCGACCACGAGTACCCGCATGGCACTAGCTTGCCCTGCCGTGGTGGGTATTGATGTCGATGGCGGGATCGACGCTCTCAGCGTCTTCACAGGCGAGGTCGCGCACAGTGGAAGCACACCATGCCAGACACTGGCCGCGAGACGGCCGAATCACGAGGAGTACCACGATGCCAAGCTCCATCCTGCGCCGCCCGGCGATGCGATGGGCCGTACCAGCCGGGGTCACCGCCGTTGTCGTGACCGCCGCCGCGGTAGGTCCCGTCATCGCCGGCGCCGACTCCGAACTGCCCGACCGCACCGCGGCTGAAATCCTGGTCGGTCTCGCCGGCGCCCGGGACGTCGCGTTCTCCGGCACCGTCGTGCAATCTGCCGATCTCGGCTTGCCCGACCTGCCGGAAACCGGCGCTGGCGATGCCGGATCCACCGGCGCGACCGCCTTGTCGCTGCTGACCGGCTCGACGACTGCGCGGGTGTGGTACTCCGGTGACGACAGCTTCCGGGTGGCCTTGCAGGACGAACTCGCCGAGACCGACATCATCCACCACGACGGGGAGGCGTGGTTCTGGAACAGTGAGCACAACGTCGTCAAGCATGCGACGTTGCCCGAGGGGGAGCCGGGGCCGGCTTCGCCCATGCCGTCGATGCCGTCGATGTCCGATGCGCCGGCCGGCGCCACGGACGCCATGGCCGAGATGGCCCTGCAGGCGATCGCGCCGACGACGAACATCGAGGTCGACGGGACGGCCACGGTGGCCGGACGCGACGCTTACGAACTCGTCGTGAGCCCGAAGGACGACGATTCGCTCATCGGCTCCATCCGGCTCGCCGTCGACGGCGAGCACTTCGTGCCGCTGCGGATCCAGGTGTACAGCAGCCAGGGTGGTGACCCGGCGTTCGAAATGGGCTTCACCTCGGTGAGCTTCTCCGAGCCGGACGAGTCCGTGTACGAGTTCACCCCGCCGGCCGGCGCCGAGGTCGAAGAGATCGATCCCGGCGAACGCCCGATGGCCCCCCACGGCCCGGACGAGCACGGCCCGGACGAGCACCCGGGCGTTCCCGAGGGTGCTCCCGAGCCGGACGACGTGAGCGTCGTCGGCGACGGATGGACGTCGGTGCTGGTGGCTCGCGGCGTGGACGTGGACGAACTGACCAGCTCGGTCGACGAGGACATGATGCCGCTGGTCGAGGCGATCCTCGGCGAGTTCGACGAGGTGAGTGGGGAGTACGGCACCGGCCGGGCGATGACCAACGACATCGTCTCGGTGCTGCTGCTCGACGACGGCCGGCTCCTGGTCGGCGCGGTCCCGATCGACGTCCTCGAGGAAGCCGCCATGAGCCCCGAGGCCGCCGCCTGACGGTCGCCGTCGGAAATGATCATGTTCAGCATGCCTGTGCCAACGACACCATGCGTACACGCCTCGTGATGCGACAGGACGCCTGGTGATGCGACAGGACGCCTCGTCGTGCGCCTCCGCCGCGGCCGTGCACCAATCGTCTCGGCCGCTGCGGGCACATCACCAGGCGTCGTGCAGTACCGACAGGCGTGCACGGGTGGTGGGGCAGGGAAGCACCTAGTGAACATGATCATTTGACAACGAAAGGGGCGGTGGGTGAAGGACTCCTTCACCCACCGCCCCTTTGTCGAGCGGTCGTTCTAGCCGATCGCGTCGGGCCTCACTCGAAGGCGTTGCCCGCGTCCTCGGCGTCTTCCGAGCCGGCCTTGGCGCGAGCCTCGATGTCGGCCTTGACCTCGGCCTTGCGGTCGTCGGCCTGGCTGATGGCGCGGCGCTGCTGGATGCCGGCGGCCGCCTCCGCGGACTCGCAGTCGACGTTGCCGCGCACCCGGTTGTTCTCCACGACCGGCAGCGGGTTGTTGCCCGAGCAGGTCAGGTCGCCACGCACGACGTTGTCGGACACGTGAGCCTCACCGGTGTTGTCGGTGACGCTCAGGTCGCCGCCGAACACGTTGAAGCCGCACCCGGTCAGCGGTGCCGAGGCGCCGATCTGCAGCAGGTCGCCGTTGCCGCTGAACGAGGCGTTGCCATCGACCTCGGAGAGGCAGAAGACGCTGCCCTGGGTGGCGCCGGAGACGCTGACGTCGCTCTCGATGACCGTGTCGTACACGTCGGTCAGCGCGTCACCCTCGGTGGTGAAGTTGCGGGAGACCGAGCTGCTCTCCAGGAAGGTCTCGCCGTTGGTCGACGAGACGTTCTTGGCGTGGTCAGAGCCGACGCTGTAGAAGAACCCGGAGTCGGTGGCGTTGACGTTGCCGCCGATCGTGGAGCCTTCGGTGTAGGCGCCGTAGGCGGTGACGAGCCGGGCGTTGCCGGTCACCTCGGTGTCGATGGCGTCGACGAACCCGTTGTCGTTGACGCGGAGGTTGCCGTTGACCGTGGAGCCGTCGAGCAGCAGGTTCGCGTCCGCACGGACGGTCGCGTTCCCGTTGATCGTGACGTTGGTCAGCTCACACGAGTCGCCGGCACGGACGACGAGATCGCCGGGAACGGTGACATCGGAAGCGACGCCGTCACAGAAGGTCGTCAGACCCGCGTGTGACGGCGCAGCGAAACCGAGGCCGACCAGCCCGGTGACTGCCGCCGTGATGGCGATGTTGCGGTAGCGCATGTGCGCTCCTCTCTGCGGATGAGGTGCGTGGATAACGCTACTTCGTACGCGCCGCCGCCGACCCGTGTCATCGGAGCCCTGCGGAGGCTGCACGAAGTTGAGGGGTCGGTTACGGGAGAACCCGCACAGTGGCTGAGTTCGAACGCCATGACCCCCCTGCTCCAAATTTGGAGACGTGTACGACGTGCACTCTTTCCGGGATGCGACGATCATGTCAAGCTTTCGCCCGCAATTCGGGGCAGATGTCGCATGGAGTTCGTGGACGTGTCATGTCCGAAAGGCGCGGATTCGGCCTTGTTCACCGTCAAGTCATGGGGCGTGAAAGCATCGCGAACAGCTGCGTCTCCACCGTGTTCAGGCCCAACCGGACCGCGCCGAGGCCGACGGAGCCGGGTCCAGGCTGGGCGTCCGCAGCTCCGGCATCCGCAGGCAGTTCGGCCGCATGTGGCCACCGATGGCGCGCAGCAGCCTGTCCGTTCACGATGACCGCCTTCACCCCGTACATGGGCGGCAAGGCCCGCGTGTTCGGCACCCACGGCGACGTCGAGGACGACGGCGCCCGGAGCAGCCTGCGCGACTTCCGCACCAAGACCTCGTCGCCAGCGGCCACATCCTCGACCTCGATCGGCGCGGTGCCGGCCACGCTCGTGCTCGCCACGCTCGCCGGTTACGCGCTGGGGACGATGCGCCTGCCTGGAGGCAACGCGGTGTTCGCGTTCTTATCGCCGGGTTGACCATCCCGGTCGAGTTGATCGTCGTGCCGCTGCACTTCGACCTGCGCTCGGTCGGGCTGGTGAACACCAGCGCAGCTTCGTCGCCGGTCTCCTGCAGGGCGCCCTCAAAGGCTGATCGGCCACGGCATAGATTTCCTTGCCATCACGTGTCGATTCGGCCGGTTCCTGTTCGACGCACTGACGACCGCGCGTCACAGCAGCGAAGGAGAAATCATGCGCACCATGATCACCACGGCGTTCGTCTCGCTCGACGGGGTCGTCGAAGCACCCGGCGGAGAGCCCGGGTACCGCAACTCGGGCTGGACGTTCGACGGTGTCGAGTTCGACCCGGCCGCCTACGAGCTCAAGGGTCGAGAGCAGGAGGAATCGACGGCCATGCTGCTCGGCCGGGTCAGCTACGAGGCGTTCTCGCCGGTATGGCCGACGATGACCAACGAGTTCCCCGGCTACAACGCCATGCCGAAGTACGTCGTGTCGACCACGCTGAAGGACGACGATCTGGTCTCGAACTGGGGCGAGATCACCATCTTGCGGTCATTGGACGACGTCGCCGCGCTGAAGCAGACCGATGGCGGGCCGATCACGATCCACGGCAGCGCCACGTTGAACCGCAGCATGTCCGACGCCGGCCTGATCGACCGGTACCACCTGTTGGTCTTCCCGGTTCTGCTCGGTGCGGGGAAGCGACTGTTCAGCGACGCGGACAAGGACAAGCAGAAGCTGCGCCTCGTCGAGAGCGAGGCCTACCCCAACGGCATCCAGAAGCTGGTCTACGACGTCGAGCATCGCTGAGCGGTTACGAGGCCGTCACGAGGGCAGGGAGACGGGCTGACCGCTGTGCGCCGAGCGGTAGGCCGCCAACGCCACCAGCGTGGCGGCCAGCCCGTCCTCGCCGGTCACGGCAGGTGTACGGCCGGTTCGCACCGCGTCGACGAACTCGTCGATCATGGCCTGGTTGGCATCCGAGCCCCACATGGGCCAGGCCAACGGGCCGGATGTGCCGCCGTACACGGTGAGGTGCTGGCCGAAGGCGTCGACCCCGACGGTGCCGTGTTCGCCGACGAGTTCCACCGTGAGACCACCCCAGGTGGGATAGCTATCCGGCCTGCTCCAGCTGGCGTCGATGGTCGCGAAAACGCCGTCGGGATAGGTGAGCATGAGCAAGGCGCCGGTTTCGACGTCCACGGTGTCGCCGTGCAGCACGCGATTGGTGGCCGCGTAGACCTCGACAGGGTCCTCGCCGATATACCAACGCAGCACGTCGGCCAGATGGACCGAATGGTCCATGATGGCGCCGCCGCCGGCCAGCGCCGCGTCGGCGAACCACGCGCCGTGGCGGGTCGGCAGCACGCTCTGGTTGGTGCCCGTACACGCATGCAGCCGGCCCAGCGTCCCGTCGGCCAGCATGGCGGCCGCTTCGCGCAACGGCGGGCTGAACCGCATCGGGAACGCCGTCATCAGCGGCACCGCGGCGCGGGCACAGCTGTCGACGATGGCGCGGGCGTCGGCTTCGGTGGTGGCCAGCGGCTTCTCGCACAGCACGGCGACGCCGGCCGAAGCGGCCAGCTCCACCAGACGACGGTGGTGCGCGGTCTCCGAGCAGACGGCCACGGCGTCGACACCGGCGTCGAGCAGTTCCTCGGCTGACGAATACCAGGGCACGTCGTGGGTGGCCGCCCACGTGGCGCCGCGGACAGCATCGTCGTCGGCGACCCCCACGACTTCGGCACCGGCGGCGCGAAAATTCGCCACATAGGCGTCGGCGTGAACGTGCGCACTGGACAGGAACGCGACCCTCATCTGGCCACCTCCACGGCCGGCACCTCAATGGGCCTGCCGGTGTCGATCGACTCCACCACCGCAGCGGCGATCCGGACTGCTGCGAGTCCGTCGGCCGCGGTGACCACCGGTGCCGCCTCGCCGCGCAAGACCTCGGCGAAGTGCTGCAGCTGCACGGTGTGCGGTGGTTCGGCGAGCGGGCTGGACGGCAGCGGCATCGCGCCGGGGCGGGAGTCGGCTCGGACGTTCGGGCGCAGCGGCGTGGTGCGGTCGGAGTCGAATTCCAGGCCGCCCCGGGTGCCGGCGATCTCGGCTCGAGTCCGAAACGTCGGCGGCGGATGTGCCCATGATCCTTCGACGTGGCTGATCGCGCCGGAGGCGTGGCGCAGAATCGCCAGGACGTGATCGGCCTCGGCGTCGGGGCGCATCGCGCGCACGCTGCGCGCGTACACCCCCACGACGTCGCCGGCGACCCAGCGGGCGTAGTCGAAGTCGTGCACCATCAGGTCGAACGCGAGGCCACCGGATCGGGCGTGGTCGGTGTACCAGCTGCCAGGCCCTGGCGGCAGGAACGTGGCCCGGGTCAGGCGCACGACGCCCGGCTCGCCGATGTCGCCGGCGTCGACGGCCGCCTTGGCCGCGGCGTACTCGGGGAAGAACCGCACGACGTGCGCCGGCAACAGGGTGACACCGGCCTCGCGGCACGTCGCGATCATGTCCTCGGCCTGCGCGGGCGTACGGGCCAACGGCTTCTCGCAGATCACCGCACGCCCGGCCCGCGCCGCGCGCACGGTGATCTGGTGATGCACGTCGGTGGGCGCACAGACGTCGACGACGTCGACCAGGTCGAGCAGCTCGTCGAGCGAGTCGCACGCGCGCAGGCCGTACTCGCCGGCCAGCCGGGCCGGCGAGCGACCCGGCGCGGTCACGACCGCGGTGAGCTCGACGCCGGGACAACCGGCCCAGCCCGCCGCATGCACCGATGCCATGAAACCGGCGCCGACGAGGCCGACCCTGATCCGGCTCACTTGAACGCCCCCGACGTCAGCCCGTTGATGAACTGCCGCGAGAAGATGATGAACAAGGCGATCAGCGGAAGCGCCGCCAACGTCAGCACCGCCAGCACGGCGTTCCAGTCGGTGACGAACTGCCCCAGGAACAGCTGCGTGCCCAGCGTCACCGTGCGCACGTTCTCGGCGGGGGTGAGGATCAACGGGAACCAGAGGTCGTTCCAGATCGGCAGCATGGTGTACACGCCGATGGCCGCGAGTCCGGGCTTCACCAGCGGCACGGCCATCCGGTACACCCGGTACTCGCTCGAGCCGTCGATCCGCGCGGCGTCTTTCAGCTCGCCCGGCACCTGCTGGAAGAACGCCGTCAAGACGAACACCGCCAGCGGCAGCCCCATCGCGGTGTACACGAGCACCAGGCCGGCCAGCGAGTTGACCAGGCCGAGGCGGACCATCAGGTCGAGGATGCCCACTGTGCCGAGGCGGATCGGGATCATGATGCCGACCGCCATGTACAGCGCGACGAAGGTGAGGCCGGTGAAGCGGTACTCGGCCAGCGCGAACGCGGCCATGGAGCCCAGGAGCAGGACCAGGAACACCGTGCTCACGGTGACGATGAAGCTGTTGAGGAAGTACAGCTCGAACTGTGCGCGGGTGAAGACGGTCTGGAATCCGCTGACGTCGAACGTGTCGGGTGTCGGCAAGGCGAATGGCGTGTCGAAGATCGCCTGGCGCGACTTGAACGAGTTCATGACGATCATCGCGATCGGCCCGAGGGCCACTACGGCATAGGCGATCAGGATGACGTGGGGGACCGCGGCGCCGGCCCGCGCCCGCAGCGGGCGGTACGTCTTGGGCGCCGCGGCGGCGGGCGGCGTGGCGGTGTTCACAGCGCTCACGTCTGCTGCGCTCCTCACAGTTGGTAGCTCTCGATGCGGCGCTGCCAGCCGTAGAAGTACAGGAGCACGCCGGCGAGGATGAGCAGGAACATCATGGTGGCGACTGTGGCGCCCATGGTGCTGGAGCCCTGCTGGAGCTGGAATCCGAAGAACGTCCGGAAGAAGAACGTCCCCATGATGTCCGAGGCGAAGTCCGGCCCGGCCAGAGCGCCTTTGACGGTGTAGATGAGGTCGAAGGCGTTCATGTTGGCCACGTAGGTCACCACCGAGACGATGCCGACGGTCGGCAGGATCAGCGGGAACTTGACCCGCCAGAACGTCGTCCAGCCGTTGGCGCCGTCGACGGTGGCGGCCTCGGTGAGTTCGTGCGGAATGCTGATGAGCACGGCGTAGAACAGGATCATCGGGATCCCGACGTACTGCCACACCGACATCAGCGCCAAGGTCACCAGCGCCGTGCTCGACTGGCCCAACAGCGGTGTGTCGACGAATCCCCACACCGGGCTGATGATGAGCTGCCAGATGAACCCGACGATGACCACGCTCAGCGTCGTCGGGATGAACAACAGCGCGCGGTAGGTGGAACGGCCCCGCAGGGTCGGCGCGGCCAGCAGGGCCGCCAGCAGCAGGCCGATCGGGTTCTGGACGAAGAAGTGCACGGCGAAGAACACCAGGTTGTTCCACACCGCGTTCCAGAACTGGGGCGCGAGGATGTCGTCGGTGAGCAGGTGGACGAAGTTGTCCAGGCCGACGAACGTCAGGTTGCCGTCGACCGGCGCGAACAGGCTCAGCCGCAGCGAATCCAGCAGCGGATAGACCATGAACACCGTGTAGATCGCCGCGGCCGGGGCGATGAACACGACCACGTGGGTCCGGAAGCCACGCCGCCGGGGCTTGGCTTCCGGACGCGTCGTGGCCGCGCCCGCACTCGTCACAACCTCGGCGCCGGCCTCGTCCGGCGGACCCGAGGTCCGGAGTCGGCTCATGTCAGCTCCTTCAGGGCGGGAACCGTGGCTACTGCTGCGGTTCGTACCAACGCGCCAAGCCCGACTGCACCTGCGCCGCGGCCTCTTGCGGCTCGATGGTGCCGTTGAGCAACTGCGCACTGATGTCCCACAGCTGGTTTTCGAGGTTGGGCTCACCGCGCGAAAGGATCTGATACGAGTTGCGGATGGTCGACTCGCACTCGTCGCGCCAGCTGAGGAACTCCTGCGCGAGCGGGTCCTCGACCTCCACCTCGTGCTCGGACATCGGGAAGAACCCGGGCAGTTCGTTGGCGTACAGCGTGGCGAACTCTTCGCTCGTGGCCCATTCCAGGAAGGTCCGCGCGGCCTCCGGATTGTCGGTGGCGGCGTTCATGCCGATGCCGATGTCGGTGTGGTCGCTGATGTAGCAGGTGTCCTGGCCTTCCGGCAGCGGGGGAGCGAAGGCACCCATCTCGAAGTCCGCCTGCTCGTTGAACAGCGCGATCTCCCACGAACCGGTCGGGTAGATCGCCCCGCGCCCGAGTGTGAACAGGTTCTGCGCGTCTGGGTAGGTGGTCGAACTGTAGCCCTCGGGGAGGTACGGCGCCCACGAGGCCAGCTCGGTGAAGGCGGCGACGTACTGCTCGTCGTCGAACCGCTCGGTGCCGTCGATCAGCCCCTGCCGGCCGGCTTCGCCGTTCCAGTAGTTCGGGCCGATGTTCTGCAGACCCATGGTGGCCGCTTCCCACTGGTCGGCGGTGCCCATGACCAGTGGCGCGTACGTGCCGTCCGCGGCGATCTGATCGAGGAGCTGGTGGAACTCCTCCTCGGTTTCCGGCGGCGTCAGGCCGAGTTCGTCGAAGATCTCCTGGTTGTACAGGAAGCCGTGGATCACCGACGCCATCGGGACGCAGAAGGTCTCGGAGCCGTCGTCGGTCGCCCACGCGGTCCGCGCGACGTCGCTGAACGCATCGATGCCCGGGAGGTCGCTCAGCGGGGCGAGGCGGCCCTCCTCGTACAAGCGCAGCGACACGTCGAACGGGCGGCAGGTGATGAGGTCGCCGGCGGTGCCACCGGAGAGCTTCGCGTCGAGCGCGGCGTCGTACTCGTCGGGGGCCGTCGGCTGGAATTGCACCCGGATGTCGGGATGTTCCTCGTGGAAGGCCGGCAGGATGACGTCTTCCCAGATCGCGAGGTCGTCGTTGCGCCAGCTCTCCATGAGCAGCGTGACCTGCTCACCACCGCCGTCGTCGCTGTCGCCGCCGCCGGCATCGGTGTTGTCTCGCGGGTCGGAGCTTTCGCCGCACGCGGCCAGGACCAGCATCGCGACGCCCGCGATCGGGATCAGCCGGCGGAGTCGTTTCGACATGAGTTCTCCTGTTGTGATCGAACGTGTACAGCGCTGTGCCCGGCGCCGGTCTCCCGGCGCCGGGCGTCCTCGCTCATCGAGGGGACACACTCGCGCTCATGCGCAGTGAGGTCACCGGCGGCCGACGTCGCTGCGGGCCGCGGCACTGACGATCGCGCCTCGATCCCGGTCGCTGATCACCTTGTCGGACACCAACTGGTCGGTCACCTCCCGTACGTGCCGGACGAACGCGCCGTGGTCACTCCAGTCGCCGTCCTCCTGGATGAGATCGTTGATCGTACAACCGTCGTCAAGTGCACGGTTGGCGACACGAGTGTCGACTCCGCCGATCACGACGGTTTCTCTCGTGTCCGGCTCCGGGCAGGCCGCCGGCTCGCCGTCGGTGATGGTGAACTCCACCGACTGCACGTCTTCGACGTTGCCCGCCACGTCGGTGGAGCGGAACTCCACGACGTGCTCGCCCGCACCCTCGACGGTGAACGGCGCGTCGTAAGCGGTGAACTCTTCCTCGCCGGCCATCCGGTACTCGGTCTGCGCGACTCCGGCGGTCGCGTCCTGTGCGCTCAGGGTGACCGACACGGCGCCGGTGTAGGCCTCGCCGTCCTGCTCACCCTCCAGCGTCGCCGCGGTGCCCGGGGCCGTCTGATCGATCAGGAACTCGATCTCGTTGATCCCGGTCTCCTGTCCGGGATCACCGCTGGATGCGGTCACCTCGAACGTCGACACCATGCCGGTCCACGTCGTCGGGTCGTCCGGGTCCGGCCGGTTCGAGTGCGGCGTGCAGTAGACGTAGTACCTGCCTTCGTCGACCGCCTCGTAGTAGAACGGATCGTCCTCCCAGTCCGACCCGAGCGGACGAGACGCGAGGATCTCGCCATTGGCGTCGGTGATCACCACGTCGTGCGCGTACCCGGGCACGTACTGGAACTTGATGGTGTCACCTTGCTCGACGGCGAAATCGGTCTCGCTGAAGTCGAACCCGTTCTCGCCGACGAGGATCTCCGTCTCCGACGGCTCGCCACCGTCACCGGGCAGCGCGGCCTTGTAGTCGATGTTGTAGATGCCGTCGGTGTCGAACAGCACCGGCTCGGTCCACGTCCGCCACTCGTTCTCGTCGGTGCGCGGGCGCCACAGCAACTCCGCATCCGGGTTGTTCGACTCCAGCGTCAGCGTGACCGGCGAGGTGTACCAGCCATTGGCACCGTCCGGCTCGGCCGGATCCACCGTGGCGTCCACGGTCAACTCACCCGAGTCGTCGCCGAGGTCGTTGATCCAGACGTTGCGGAACTCCACGCTCTCGCCGGCTGCTTGCCCGGAGGAATGGTTCTGCAGTCCGACGAAGCCCTCGAGCGGTCGGGTGCCGTCACCGGTGAAGGTGGTGACCTCCGTCCCGTTGAGGATGACCCGGTACTCCTGGCCGATCACCTCGATCTGCATCGTGTTCCACTCGCCGATCGGGTTGGTCGCCAGCTCGACCGCCGGAGCGTAGTTGTAGATCGCGCCGGTCCGCGTCAACGGATCGTCGGTGGCGTCGTAGATCTGGACCTCGTGGCCCTCGTCGATCGTGTTGTTCGGATCGCCTTGGGGGTCGGGGAAGCGGACGTACACGCCGGAGTTGTCGGTGGGCGCGTGGACCCGGAAGTCGACCTGCATGACGAAGTCGGCGAAGGTCTGCTGGTCGTACCAGAGCAGTCCCATCCCGCCGTAGGGCTGCAACAGCCCGCACTCACTGATCTCGAAGCCGCCGGGGCCTGCCATCGTCCAGCCGTCCAGCGTCTCGCCGTCGAACAGGGACACGAAGCCTTCAGGTGGTGTCTGCGGCTCCGGGCACTGGTCGTCGCCGAGCTCCTTGACCCAGATGTCGCGGAAGAACACATTGTCCGAGACGCGGTTGTTCTGGATCCCGACGAACCCGGAGGACAGGTCGCGACCGGAGTCAGCCGGGTTTTCGTACTCGTTCACCAGTACGTCGTTGATCCACACCCGGACCATCGGGTCCTCGACCTCGATCTCCATGGTGTTCCACTCGCCGGGCACCGTTGGGAACGACGTCGGTGCCTGGAAGGTGTAGATCGAGCCGGTCTTGGAGCTGTCCGGGGCGTCCGGGAAGCCGCCGGTGTCGTCGATCTGGATCTCGTAGCCCTGATTCACACCGATCCACGGGTCGTCCCCAGGGTCGGGGAAGCCGAAGAACACGCCGGAGTTGTCGTCCTCGGCGACCGCCTTGAAGTCGACGTGCAGCCGGTAGGACTCGAACTGCTCTTCGTGCCACAGCATGCCCAGGCCCTCGGGGTCGCCGACGGTCTCCAGTGCACACGTGCCCTCGCGGTCCTCGTCCGGCACGATCGCGAACCCGCCTGGGCCGGCCTGGTTCCAGCCTTGCAGCGTCGAGCCGTCCCACAGCGGCCGGTACCCCTCGGCGACCGGCTGCTCGGCGCACACCGGGTCACCCGCATCACCGCCGACGCACAGCGAGAAGTCGGTGAACGTCGCGGTCAGCGGAGTCTCGATCTCATCGGGGCCATGTGCGGCGAACAACCCGAACTGCGGGTTCTCGTACTGCGAGATCGGCGCCGGGCGGCCGACGCTGGACCACGTCTCGCCGTCGCGTGAATACGCCACCGACACCTGCTCGCCGTTGCTGCTCAGCCGGAGAGTCAGCGTCTGAGGCGCCGAGGGAATGACCGCATTGTCGACGCCGCCCTGGAAGCGGATTTCACCGTTCTCGTGGTAGAGATACTCGAATCGCCCGTCCTCTTGCCCGCTGTATGCGGGGAAGAAGGCCGCCTTGGTGAAGTTCTCGTCGTCCTGATAGATGATGAACCCGGCTTGGTCGTGGCTGACCGATTCCGCCGGCAGGTCGACGGTGACTTCGGCTTCCCACCGCTCGTCCGGAACGGGGGTCATGATCAGATTCTGGGCGTCGGTGTTGATGTTTCCGCTCAGGTGATTGCTGATCATGTCGCCCTGCAACATGTCGATCTCGAGGGCGCCGTCGGTCTGCCGGTAACCGTCGGCGTTCTCGCGCACGATCGTCGGCCACATCTCGCGGTCGAGCTCGGTGCCCGCGAAGTCGTCGGCCACGCACTCGTCGAGCGGAGGCTGGTCGCTGACGTAGTCGATCCGGTACAGCCCGGCACTGGCGCTGTCGCCGAAGGCGCCACCTTCGAGCACGTACAGGGAACCGTCCGGGCCGAACTGGCCGTCCATGAGGCCGATCCAGCTCTGGTCCGGCATGAAGTCGTCGATCGCGGTGACCTGCTCGTTCTCGTCGAGCTCGACGGTCTTGACGTGCCCGCGGTGGAAGTCCAGCAGGAACCAGCGTCCGTCGTAGTGCTCCGGGAACTTGGTCTCGGAGTCGAGGTCGGCGTCGTAGCGGTACACCGGACCGGACATCGGCCCGCCCGCGCCGCTTCCCATGTTCAAGAACGGCTCCGGGATCGGGTTGATCTCGCGGTCCGGCCAGCCCACCCAGGTGTCGGGCCAGTTGGCCCAGCTTCTGGGGTAGTAGATGGTGGCCGGAGTGACCGGCGGGGTCTGCTCGAGCCCGGTGTTGTTCGGTGAGTCGTTGATCGGGCCGTTCTCGCAGTCGTAGAAGTCGCCCAGCGGCTCATTCGTCTCGTAGTCCCAGGGCCGGTACGGGTAGTTGTTCCCGATGCAGAACGGATAGCCGAAGTTCGCCGACTCCGAGGTCACCATGTACTGGTCGAAGCCCCAGGGGCCGCGCTCGTCCCAGTCACCCAGGCGGTCCGGGCCGTAGTTGCCGATGTGCAGCCGGTCGGTCGCCGGGTCGATGGAGATCCGGAACGGGTTGCGGAAGCCCATCGCGTAGATCTCGGGCCGGGTCTTGTCGCCGCCGTCCTCGTCGCCGGTGAACAGGTTGCCGTCGGGGATCGTGTACGTACCGTCGGACTGCGGCGTGATGCGCAGGATCTTGCCCCGCAAGTCGTTGGTGTTCCCCGACGTGCGGCGGTCGTCGTTGTACCAATGATCCTCGCGGCTGTCGATCGGGGAGTACTGGTCGTTCAAGTCCGGCGTGGATTCGTCGCCGGTGCTCAAGTACAAGTTGCCGGCCGAGTCGAAATCGATGTCACCGGCGACGTGGCAGCAGTTCGTCTTGTTGTACGGAACCTTCAACAAGACGATTTCCGACTGCACGTCGATCACGTCGTCCTGGACCTCGAACCGGGACAGGAAGTGATTGTTCTCGTCTCGGCTGGTGTAGTAGACGTACACCCATCCGTTGGTGTCGAAGTCCGGGTCGAGCGCCAGGCCGAGCAGCCCTCCCTCCTGATTCTTCGACCCCTCGATGTCCGGGTCGTCGGGTAACGGGTGATCGTCGAAGACGCTCAGCTCCGCTGCCACGGTCAGTTCTTCGGTGTCCGGGTGGTAAACCCGTACCACGCCGTCCCGGCTGGTGATGAAGATCCGGCCGTCAGCGGCGATGTCCATGGTCATCGGCTGGGCGACGTCGGAGGTCAGCAGTACTTTCTCGAATTCGTCGGCGGCGGACAGTTCAGCGAATGTCGCGTCGTCCTTGCCCGCCGAGTCGACCGGTTGGGCGGTGGCCGGCGCGCTGACCATCAGTGACAACAGCAGCGCCAGGAACAACAACAATGACGCGGACCGCTTACCTAACATGGCTCCTCCTGGGATCGCCTGTTCTCCCTGAAAATCACCGGGTCGAGTCACCACCGACGAGCGTGGTCGCTGGGATGTGCGCGCTGGGGGCCGGGGATGTCGGTTGCTCGACGACTCGGTAGACTTACTAAGGAAGCTTTCTTCAATATGTCTACGTGTCATCACGGTGTCAAGGGGGCGTAGTGACCCAATCCGGACGTGGCGGCGGGCCGCAACTGCTTCGACTGATGAACTGCGCAGCGGTGCTGCAAGCCGTTCGCGACACCGGGTCGGCCCGGCTGGCCGACGTCGTCCGCGCCACCGGGCTGTCTCGGCCGACCGTCACCGCCGCGGTCTCCACCCTCATCCGCGACGGGTGGGTGGAAGAGACCGAAGCGCCGGAAGACGACTCACCCCGGATGGGGCGACCGGCGAAGGTGGTGCGCTTCCGAGCCGACGCCGCCCACGTCGTCGGCGTCGACGTGGGCCCGCACAAGGTGTACTGCGCGGTCGCCGACCTGGCCGGCAACGTGGTGGTCCAGGAACGCCGCGACGTGGCCGAACCGGCGTCACACGCCGGGCTGTTGGAACACGTCGAATCCACGGTGAGCCTGGTGCTGGACCGCGCGGGTGTGGAACGCTCGGCGATCGCGGCCGTCGGAGTGGGCACCCCGGGCATCGTCGACGAGCGGCGCGGCGCGATCGTCCAGGCGCCGTCGGTCCCCGGCTGGGCTGCCCTCGAACTGGGCCGGACGCTGCAACGCACCATCGCCTGCCCGGTGTATGTGGAGAACGACGTCAACCTGGCCGTCGTCGCCGAGAGGGCGAACGGGTCCTGGGACGAGGCAGACGACATGGTGCTCGTCCAATGGGGCGCCCGGGTCGGTGCGGCGGTGCTGCTGCAGGGACGCTTGCACCGCGGAGCGAACGGTGCTGCGGGTGAGATCGGCTTCATCGATCTCGAAGAGCAGCCCCAGGGCACTCAGGCCGACGGGCTGGGCCCGCTGGAGGCCGTCACCGGCACGGCGCAGATCCTGCGGCGAGCCCGTGAGCTCGGCGACCGCACGAGCCATGACGCCGTGGCGGTGTTGCACGCAGCGGCGGCCGGTGACCCTCTGGCGCTGCAGGTTCTCGACGAGGTCGCCGCTGAGTTCGCCCGCGGACTCGCCCCGTTCCTGACCGCGATCGACCCGGCGCTGGTCGTCATCGGTGGCGGCATCACGCTGGCCGGCGACGCGATTCTCGCCGCTGTGCGCCGGCACCTGGAACAACGTGCGCTGGTCGTGCCACGTCTGGAGCTCTCGTCCCTCGGTGACGATGCGGTCGCGCTCGGTGCGGTACGCCTCGCGCTCGACCATGCCGAGCGACAGCTGCTGGACGTCTACTCGCCGCCGGGGACACGCCGCGACCGCTGAGGCCGCTGCGCCTGCTCGGTGAGTTGGTCTTGCGCGGCGGCGAGAGTTTCCAGGACCATCCGGCCGAACCGCACGTCGTGCGGGTGTGCGGGGTCGTCGCGCCGCGCGGCGTCCATGAGTTCGCTGACGGCGAGTGCTGCTGCATCGGCAGGCGGCTGGTCCGAGGACGGCATGACGGCGTGCCCGTCGCCACCCCACAGCCGCACCCGGAAACCGCTGGCCGCCGACGGGGCGGCGAGCGACACGGTGGCCGTGCTCGACGCGCCGCCCTCGTGCGTGAGGACCAGGTGCACCGTGCCCAGCGGATCGCCATGGGCCGCGACATCGGTGACCGGCCCGAGCGCGCTCACCAAGACCGACAGCGCGTGCGGGCCGATGTCCCACAAGCCGCCGCGCTCCAGCCGCCATGGCGTGGCGAACGGGCCGCCTTCGCGCTGGACCGATCCGAGCAGCAGGGCACAACCGCCCTCCCAAGCGTGCTGAGCCGCCGCGCACTCGGCCAGCCAGTCACGAACCCGGAGGCGAAACAGCTGAGTGAAGAAGACGACGCTGGCCACACCGGCATCACGCGCGGCTTGCTCCAGCCTGCGACCGGCCTCGGCATCCAGCGCGATCGGCTTTTCGAGCATGAGATGCTTGCCGGCCGCAGCCGCCCGCGTGGCCAGGTCGGCCTGGACGTCCGGCGGCACCGAGAAGACCACGGCGTCCACGTCGGCCAGGAAGCGCTCGTAGTCGCCGTACGCGGTGACGCCGAACTCGTCGGCCAGCGTCCGGGTCCGACCATCGTCACGTCCCCAGATGCCGACCAGCTCGGCCCCGTCGGCGGCGACGACAGCAGGTGCATGAGTGACACGAGCCCAGTACCCCGTGCCGACGAGTCCGAATCGCATGTCACCGGAGCCTAGGGCATGCCCTCCGGCCGCCGGTGAACCCATGCCCTGGGCGTCGATCAGCGCTAGCCTGAACCACCGTGGACCGCACAGCGCCCTATCCCGCGCACTGGGAGGCCGACGTCGTGCTGTCCGACGGCGCGACGGCGCACCTCCGCCCGATCACCCCCGGCGACGCCGACCGCCTGGTCGCGTTCTACGCCCGCGTCAGCGACGAGTCGAAGTACTACCGCTTCTTCGCGCCGTACCCCACGTTGAGCAGCCGCGACATCGAGCACTTCACCAACGTCGACCATGACGACCGGGTAGCGCTGATCCTGCTGGTCGGCGACGACATGATCGCCGTGGGCCGGTACGAACGGATCACCGAGACCGAGGCCGAGGTGTCGTTCCTGGTCGAGGACGAACACCAGGGGCGAGGGGTGGGCAGCGTCTTGCTGGAACACCTCGCCCAAGCCGCCCGCGAGCGCGGCCTGCGGCGGTTCGTCGCCGACATCCTGCCGGCCAACCGGCGGATGACCACGGTCTTCGCCGAGGCGGGCTACACCGTCGACAACCGGTACGAGGACGGCGTGGTCCACGCGGAGTTCGAGATCCTGCCCACCGACCACTCGGTCGAGGTGATGCGCGCACGAGAGCACCGAGCCGAAGCGAGATCGATCGAGCGGCTGCTCACGCCCAGCTCGGTCGCCGTGGTCGGCGCCAGCCGGCGGCCGGACGCGGTCGGGCGCGCCCTGGTGCGCAACCTCGTGACCGGGGGGTTCACCGGCCCGGTCTACGCGGTGAACCCGCACGCCAGAGCGATCGCCGGAGTGCCGGCCTACGCCAGCGTGCGCGACGTGCCGGAGGAGATCGACCTCGCGATCGTGGCGGTGCCGGCCGATGCGGTCGAACAGGTTGTCCTCGACTGTGCGGCGAAGGGCGTGCACGGCCTGGTCGTCGTCTCCGCGGGGTTCGCCGAGACCGGTGAGGCCGTCGGGCGCGAACGGCAACAGGCGTTGGTGCGCACCGCTCGGGCCAACGGGATGCGTATCGTCGGACCGAACTGCTTGGGCATCGTCAACACCGACGCGCGATTCTCGCTGAACGCCACGCTCGCCGGTGTCCTGCCGCCACCGGGGCGGGTGGGATTCTTCGCCCAGTCCGGAGCGCTGGGCACGGCGATTCTCAGTGACGGCGCCGACCGGGGGATCGGGTTGTCGACGTTCGTGTCGGCCGGTAACCGGGCCGACGTTTCAGGCAACGACCTGCTGCAGTACTGGCAGGACGATCCCGCGACCGAGGTCGTCCTGCTGTACCTGGAGTCGCTGGGCAACCCGCGCAAGTTCGCGCGGATATCGCGCCGGGTCGCCGCGGCCAAGCCGATCGTGGCGGTCAAGAGCGGGCGCTCGACCCAGGGGGTGCCGCTCGGGCACACGGTGCGCCCGATCGAGGCGCCGCAGGCGGCTCTGGATGCCATGTTCCGGCAGTCCGGCGTCATCCGGGTCGACACCATCTCGGAGATGTTCGACGTCGCGCAGGTCCTTGCCTACCAGCCCCTTCCGGAGGGACGCACCGTCGCCATCATGGGCAACTCCGGTGCGTTGTGCCTGCTCGCCGCCGACGCCGCGGTGAGCGCCGGCCTGGAGGTACGCGGTGAACCGACCCGGTTCGGCGCCGGGGCAGAGGCCGACGACTACCGCGCCGCGATCCGTGGCTATGTGGCCGATCCGGACGTCAGCTCGATCATGGTCGTGTTCGCGCCGGCCGTGGACGCGTCGAGCCCGGAGGAGGTCGCCCGTGCGCTGGCCGAGGAGGCTGCCAGCTCACCGAAACCGATCGTGACGACGTTCCTGGGCGGTCGCGGCATCCCCGAGAGCATGCGCGCGCTGGACGAGCTGGGCGTTCCCGGGCGCGGCTCGGTGCCGTCGTACCCGTCGCCGGAGGAGGCCGCCCGCGCGCTCGGGCACGTCACGGACTATGCCGAATGGCGCCGCCGCCCCCGGGGCACGGTTCCGGCCATCACCGGATGCGACACGCAGGCGGCCGAACGCACGGTCGAGCAGCTGCTGGGCACCGACGCGAGCGACGGCGTCGACCTGAACCCCGACCAGCTCCGCGCCCTGTTGGCCACCTACGGCGTCGAACTGCTGCCGATGATCGCGGCCCGGACGCTGGACGAGGCGGTGGCGGCCTTGCAGCACCTCGAGGGTGAGGTGGTGCTGAAGGCGACGGCGGCGCACTTGCGGCACCGTCCGGACCTCGCCGACGTGTGGCGCAACATCGACACCGCTGACGAGATGCGCGACGCCTGGACGACGATGTCGGCCACCTTGGCCGACCCGGCGGAGGCCGACTTCGTCGTGCAACCGATGGCCCCGGGAGGCGTGCCGGTGGTGGTTCGCGCTTGGGAGGACCCGATGTTCGGCCCGGTCGTCTCGTTCGGCGTGGCGGGTGTGGCGACGGAACTGCTGGGCGATCGGTCGTACCGGATTCCGCCCTTGACCGACCGCGACTGTGCTGAGATGGTCCGCGAGATCAAAGCCGCCGCGCTGCTGTTGGGCTACAAGGGCGGCATCGCCGTGGACCTGGCCGCGGTCGAAGATCTCATTCACCGCATGTCGCGGCTGGTGGATGACGTTCCTTCGGTGCAGAGTGTGGAGCTCAACCCGGTATTGGTGGCAGAGTGCGGGCTGGCCGTCGTCAACGCCTCCGGGCGAGTGGCACCACCGCCGGGCAGGACCGACTGGTACACACGACGGCTGCTGTGAGTGACGTAGTCCCGAGCGTGCAAGGATGGAGACATGGCGGATCTAAGTACGCGTGAGGGCCTTCGCCTGGCCATTCAGGAAGCCGGGTACTACCCGGATCTCGTCGCGGACACGCTCGAGACGGCCCTGGCCGGCGAGGAAGTGACGGCGTTCGTCGTCCACCACGAGCCGCACTTCGACCGTGACGAGTTGCGGCGGCACGTCAGCGTGCTCGTCTTGACGCCTAGTCGCCTGGTCGTGGGGCACACCGACGAATACCCTTCCGACGACACCCACGACGTGCCGTACGCCACCACGTCCACCGAGGCGGTGCCGCTGGACCGGGTCTCCTCCGTCGTGGTGAGCCGCACGGTCACCGCACCGGCGGCCTACCGGACCGGGACCCCGGCGCTCGACGTCGTCCTCACCGTCGGATGGGGCGCCATGAGCCGCATCGACATCGAACCAGCCACCTGCGGCGACCCTGAATGTGAAGCCGACCACGGCTACACCGGCGCGCTGACCTCCGACGACTTCACCTTGCGGGTCAGCGAGGCCGGTGAGGGAACCAACCGGGTCCAAGATCTGCTGACGTTTGCTCGGGCGCTGTCCGCGGCCACCGTCGATGTGCGGTGACGCGGGTGGCGCTTCCTCGGTACGGCGAGGCTGCGCTGTGCGACGTCCTGCCGTCGGTCCTGGGGGCTTTGGGCCTGCCCGGTGAGGAGAACATCCTCGGTCTGCCCAGCTCTTCGCGGTACTGTGTCCTGCTCGTCGACGCGCTGGGCTGGAACCTGCTTCAGGCGCACCCGGCTCAAGCGCCGTTCCTGTCCTCCCTGACCGGGCGGGCCATCACCGTGGGCGTTCCCACGACCACCGCGGTGAGCCTGACCAGCCTCGGTACCGGACTGCCGCCGGGGCGGCACGGGGTGGTGGGCTACACCTCGCGGGTACCAGGCGACAGGCGCCGCATCTTCAATGCGCTGCGCTGGGAGCCGCGGCTGGATCCCGATGCCTATCAGCCGCACCCCAGCGTGATCGAACGCGCCGAACGAGCGGGGGTGGCCACGACAGTGCTCGGTGAGAGCAAGTTCCGTGGCTCCGGGCTCACTCAGGCCGGGTTGCGCGGTCCGTTTCGGACAGCCAACACCTACGGTCAGCGGGTCGCCGCAGCGTGTGAAGCCGCCGGGGCGGGGAAGCGCGCCCTGGTCTACGTCTACGACGGCGACCTCGACTACACCGGGCACCAGCACGGCTGCCGCTCCGCCGCCTGGCGGCACCAGCTCACCATGACCGACAGTTTCGCCGAGCAGCTGTTCGATCATCTGCCGGCCGGTACGACGTTGCTGGTGACCGGCGATCACGGCATGGTCGACGTCGACGCGGAACGCCGCATCGACGTCGACGACGTGCCGGCGCTGCGCGAGGGCGTGGAGCTCGTGGCCGGGGAGGCCCGATTCCGCCACGTGTACACCACCGACGGCGCGGCCGATGACGTCGTGGCGGCGTGGCGCTCGGTGCTGCAGGATCGCGCCACGGTGCTCAGCCGCGACGAAGCCGTGGCCGCGGGGTGGTTCGGTGCGGTTGAGGCCCGGGTGACCGAGCGGATCGGTGACGTGGTGGTGAGCGTCGATGGCGACTGTGCGGTCGAACGCCGCAGCGTGTTCCCGGTCGAGGGCAAGCTGCGCGGTCTGCACGGCGCCATGACCGACGACGAGCTGCTGGTTCCGCTGCTCGTGGGTGAGGCGTGAGCCGTGGCGGAACTGCATTTCTTCACCGGGACCATGGACTGCGGCAAGTCCACGCTGGCCTTGCAGATGGATTACAACCACCGCCGGCGCGGCCTGTCCGGGCTGATGCTGGCCTCTCACGACCGCGGCGGCGAGGCGACGGTGTCCAGCCGGCTCGGATTGTCGGCACAGGCCGTCGAGGTCGACACGACCACCGACCTGTGGGCTCTGGTGGTCGATCGGCTCGCCGCCGGGGCGCGGATCGAGTACGTGATCGGTGACGAGGCACAGTTCTACACGCCGGACCAGGTGGACGACCTCGGCCGCATCGCCGACGAGGTCGACGTGCCGGTGTTCGCCTTCGGCATCCTCACCGATTTCCGCACTCGGCTGTTCCCGGGCTCGGCGCGGCTGGTCGAACTCGCCGACCGCATCGAGACGTTGCAGGTCGAAGCGTTGTGCTGGTGTGGCCGGCGGGCGACGCACAACGCTCGTACCGTCGACGGCGTGATGGTCACCGAGGGCGAGCAGGTCGTGGTCGGCGACACCGTCGACGACGCGGCCGTGGGCTACGAGGTGCTGTGCCGCCACCATCACCGTCGTCGGATGACCTCGCGGGACGCACGCGTCACCGAACCCGGCAGCCAGCCGCTGCCGTTCACCGCCTCGTGAGGCCGTAGCGCCTAGATCGCGACCCAGCTGGTGACGATGGGTGCGCGGCCGGGCTCGTCGAATCGGCAGCTCACCGAGATCGGGCCGGGCGGGACGGCGGAGGCGCGGAATCGGCCGTCGGCATCGGCGTCGGCGCTGATCACACCGCCG